>JAYVZM010000053.1:0-15953 GCA_043783345.1 Verrucomicrobiota bacterium | reverse complement strand
TTTATGCCGCGATGGGAAGACCTTGATCGCGGCATAAAGCCGCTCCTACATTTGCTCATTCCGACAACAGCTCCGCGCCTTCCAGAGCGAGCAGGCGGGTTTTGGTGCGAACTCCGCCGGCGGCGGAGAAGCCCGTCATCTTGTCGCCCGCCGACACCACGCGGTGGCAGGGCACGATGAGCGGCCACGGGTTGGTGGCCAGGGCCACGCCGACGGCGCGCGCAGCCTCGTTGCCGAGCGCCATGAGGCGGGCGATTTCGCCGTAACTTTTTTTGTAGCCGGGCTTGATGGCCTGGGCCTGCCGGTAGACCGCCTCTTGGAAATCGGTGACGCGGGACCAGTCGAGTTCGGTGCCGGAAAAATCCTGCAATTTGCCCTCGAAATGCTGCTGCACCCGCTCGAGGACACCCTGCACCCAGCCCGGTGGCGGCTCCGTGGCGAGCACGCTGCGCGCCTTGTGCGCCAGATGTTCCTCGGCCAGCGTCTCGGTTTCCTCGGGCAATTGAAAACCGGTCAGGCCGGTTTCATTCCACGCGATGCCGCAGGTGCCGAACCGGGTGGAGAAAAACGCATGAGGCATGGGGGAAACCGTAGGAACGATAAACATCGCCGGCAAGCCAGCACCGGCCCGGCAAGGCGTCCACGGCGTAAATCAGGCGTTTAATTCGTGCAGCTGCAGCCGTCGGGGCGCAGCGAGACTGCGCCCCGACGCAGCAACCGAAACCGCCACCCTAGTTCTCACCGATGTAGCGGCGAAAGAATTCCTCGAAGCGCACCAGTCGGTCGAGCCGCTGCCGGGGCTCGCCGCTCCGGCTGAGTTCATGCGTGGCGTGCGGATAGCGCGCGTATTCCACCGGCCGGCCGAGCTGCTTGAGGCTTTTGTAGAGCAGCTGGCTCTGCACCACGCCGGTCCGGAAATCCGTGTCGCCATGCTTGATGAGGAGCGGGGTCCGGATGTCGTTCACGTAGGTGAGGGGCGAGTCGCGATCCAGCAGGTGGCGCACCTCGGGCTCCCACGGGAAGCCGCCCCAATACTGCGGCAGCAGGAACCAGGCGTTGCCCTCGCCGAAGAAGGTCGCCAGGTCATACACCCCGCGCTGGGCGACGGCGGCCTTGAAGCGATGATCATGCCCGACGATCCACGCGGTCAGGTAGCCGCCGTAGGAACCGCCGGTCAGCACCTGGCGCCGCTTGTCCACATAGGGTTCATTCGCGACGAAGCTCGCGGCGGCCAGCACATCGTTGGCCGGACCGATGCCCCAGTCCCTGAAATTGGCGCGCTGGAAATCCCGGCCATAGCCGCCCGAGCCCCGGGGGTTGGCGAACACGATGAGATAGCCGCGGGCGGCGAAATACTGCAGCTCCAGCCAGGTGGTCGCCTCGCCGGGGCCCCACATCGCGGCGGGACCGCCGTGGATCTCGACGAGCAGCGGATATTTTTTGGCCGGGTCAAAACCGGCCGGCTTGATCGTCCAGAAATCAACGTTGAGCCCCTCTTTGGTCACCAGGGTGTGGGGTTCGTAGGCGCTGAGCTTCCGGTCCTCCAGCCAGCTGCGGTTGTGCGCGGTGAGCGGCTCGGTCGTCTTGCCGTCCAGGCTGCTGCGATAGAGCTCCCATGGATTGCCCGGGTGGGTCACGATCTGGACCAGGGCGTTTGCGCGGAGATCGTAATCGCGAATGCCCCATTCGGTCTGCCCGGTGACGGTCATCATCGAGGCATCGGCGACGTTCACCCGGTAAAGCGGAAAATGCCCGCGACTGGCCGCGGTGAAATAAACCGCGGAGCTGTCGGCCGACCATTTCAGGTTTTGCGCGGCGCGGTCGAGATTCGCGGTCAGGATTTTCTGGGGTCCGCCCCGCGCAGGCACGATCGCCACCATCGGCTGCTCGAAACTGAATTCGCCGCCGGGCGTCAGCGTGAACGCGACCCACTGGCCGTCGGGCGAGGGGGTCGGTTCAGCGTAATTGCAGCCGGGTTCTTCGACCAACGGCTTGGCGAGGCCGGTCGCTACCTCGAGGAGATAAACGCTGTTGAAACGGGCGCGATCGGGATGCTCGGTGGGCTGGCGCGGGCCGGTGCAGACCAGGCTCCTGCCATCGGGCAGCCACGCCGCGTTCGCGTAAACCTCGTAACCGGCTTTGACGGCCACCGGTTCCGCGCCTTCACGGGCATCCACCACATAGAGCTGGCTGAATTCAGGCTCAGGATCGAGATCGCCCTCGGCGAGAAAGTTCAACCGGTCGATCACGCGGGGATTGGCGGCGGCTTCCTCCTGGGCCAGCCACTCGCGCATTTCCTGCAGCGTGCCATCAGCCTTCGCCAAGACTACGGCTGACAGGTCCGCCTTCGCCTTCGCCGGCGCGGTGACGTCTGCCTTGGCGGCGGGGTCTTTCTTTTTCAGCCCCCAGTTGGCGGTGTCGTTGGCTTTGCGCCCGGGCTTTTCCCTGTCCCAAGGCGGAGCGGATTCCTGGCGGGATTTTTCCAGGGCATCCCGCACCTGCGCATAGGACAGCGAACTGGCGAACAGGATTTTGGTGCCATCGGGCGACCAGTGCGGATCGGCGGCACCGGTCTCGAGTTTGGTCAAGGGCAGGGCCTCGCCTCCGGCGAGGGAGAGAAGGTAGATCTGCGGTTTTTCCTTCCCGATCGTGCGGACAAAGGCGATCCGGTCGCCCTGCGGCGACCATGCGGGGCTGGAATTGTCCGCCGGGCTGAAGCTCAACTGGCGGGGCGGCGTGCGGCCGTCGACGGCGGCAAACCAGAGCTGCGTGCGGTAAACCCAGTCGTCCTTCGCCTCAGGCTTGGGCTCGATGGACCGGACGATGTAGACGACCCACCGGCCGTCGGGAGAAAGGACGGGGCTTTCGATCTGCTTGAGATTGAAGAGATCGGTGGCGCTGATGAGCGACGCGGCGGGAGTCCCGGCGCCGCGGGCGGCCATCGCGGCCAGCATGAAAAGCGCGGTCAGGAACAGGGGAAACACGCGTGGCATAAGGCTGGCATCCTGCGAATTCTCCTGCTTCTGTCCAAGCGAATCATTTTCCGCTGGTCCCCTCATTTCATCAACGCCGAGCTGCCATTACTCCTCCCGCCCTCCACGCCCCGCCATGCCGCAGAACCGATTCTACAACGCCTTTGACCTGCAGGAGTGGGGGAGCAGCCGGAAGCCCGACTACCGCAGCCCGTTCCAGATCGACCGCGACCGCATCATCCACGCGCACGCCTTCCGCAAGCTCCAGTCGAAGACCCAGGTTTTTCTCTCCGGTGAATACGATTTCTACCGCACGCGGCTCACCCACTCGATGGAGGTCGCCCAGATCGGCCGCTCCATCTGCGCTTACCTGCGCAGCCGCGGCGACCCGCTGACCGACGATTTCTACATCGACGCGGACCTGGTCGAGGCGAGCTGCCTGTCGCACGACATGGGCCATCCGCCCTTCGGCCACTCCGGCGAGCGGACGCTGCAGGAACTGATGAAGCGCCGCGGCGGTTTCGAGGGCAACGCGCAGACCCTGCACCTCCTGTGCGAGACCATTTACCAGAACGAGTCCGGCGTGAAGGGCATGCAGCCCACGCGCGCGCTCCTCGACGGCGTCCTCAAATACAAGAAGCTCTACACGGAGTTCGCCACCCCACCGCTCAGCCATTTCATCTACGACGGGCAGGCGCCCGTGCGCGACTGGGTGTTCGGCGGCGAGAAGATCCCCGGCTCGCTCATGCGCGGCGGCACGCTCAACGACTTCAAGAGCGTCGAGTGCCAGATCATGGACTGGGCGGACGACGCGGCCTACTCGCTCAACGACATCGTCGACGGCGTCCGGGCCGGCTTCCTCACGGTCGAGCGCGTCGAACGCTGGGCCGACGGCGAGACCATCGGCGCGGCCGAGCAGCGGCACCTCGACACGCTGTTCGACGCCCTCCGGCGTGACCGGCTCGAAAACACCTTCTCCCACAAGATCGGGGTCTTCATCCAGTCGTGCCGGCTGAAGCTGCGCGACAATTTCATGGCGGAAAAGACCAACCGCTACAAATACGACCTCCTCATCGACGAGACGGCGCGCAGCGAGGCCGACTTCTTCAAGAAGATGGCGAACGACATCATTTTCGAGAGCCCGCAGCTCGAGCAGCTGGAGCACAAGGCGCGCGTCATCCTCATGGCGCTCTACAACGCCATCTGGGAAAACTACGCCGAGCGCAACGAGCGGATCATCCGCATCCTGCCCGCCAACGTCAGCCGGCTGATCGAGGCCGAGAAGACGCAGGACGGCAAGGCGCGCCGCATCTGCGATTTCCTCGCCGGCCAGACCGACGGCATGGTGGTGCGCACCTACCGCAGATTGTTCGATCCCGAATTCGGAAGCTTTCGCGACCTGAGCTGAGGTTGCCTGCGAATTGCGCGAATCGGCACGAATGCTGTAGGAGATAAGAGCCTTTATGCCGCGATTTCTGCGCTGACGAAGTGAAGAATCCGGCTTTGGCCACGGATTACACGGATGATCACCGATATCGCCGGTTCATTGATCCTGAGTTTCCCTTGTTCCGTGACGTTGACACGGATGCCAAGCCGGGCTCTTCAGTCCTGCCGGTTGACAAGCGGCACGGCGGGTGTTTTCCTCCCCCCATGAAGTTCACGGTGACAGTCGACCGCGATGAGTCCGGTGCCTGGGTGGTGGAGTGCCCGGCGATTCCCGGGTGCGTCAGTCAGGGCAAGACCAAAGCCGAAGCCCTCAAAAACATCGAGGAAGCCATCGAGCTGTGTCTGGAGGTCCGCGCCGAGCGCGGACTGCCGCTGACGATCGAAACCAAGCAGGTAACGGTCGCCGTCTGATGCCCCAGTTGCCAAACTGAGCGGGCGCAATGTGGTGAAGGACTTCGGCCGGGCAGGATGGAGCATGGCCCGGCAGAAAGGCAGCCACATGATTCTCGTCAAGGACGGGCATTGGGCGACGCTTTCCGTGCCGGATCATCGCGAGGTCGCGCCCGGCACGCTGCGCAGTCTGATCCGGGCCAGTGGCCTGACGATCGATGAGTTTATCGCCCTGGCCGGCAAGTAATCCCGCCGCAGCTGCGACTTACTCGCCGGCCAGACCGACGGCATGGTGGTCCGGACCTACCGCCGATTGTTCGATCCGGAGTTTGGGAGCTTTCGCGACTTGAGCTGAGGCTGCCCGCGAATTTCTCCAATCGAAGCGAATGCTGGAGGACCGGCATTTACGCCGCGATTTCTGCGCCCCACGGAACACATTGTGATTTCAGCCCTCCGCCTTCACAGCTCCTCTGCGCTCTTCCTTCTTACGACGTGCAGTCCAACTCCACGTAACGTCGAACTCTAATCCGGTGTCCATCCCGATCGACATCGGCGATTCAAATTTTTGGTCTGGGTGAATCACCGGATAGCGCAATACACCTTCCTCCTTCTCATCTTCCAGGAGCGGATTCCGTTGTCCCGGCCTCAATTCGATTCTGATCACGAAATCACGAACTTCTTCTTCCCCGTTATTGTGGATGACAAGGTAGTGAAGATCCCATGATTTTCCATTTCGGGTTGTAGGTCTGGTGATAAGCCGAGGAACGATATTCGGCTCCTTCTTTTGGGTGTCGTAAAACGTCGCTAGCACCGTTGCGACTGCGATGATCGTCGAGATGTAAGGCTCTGGCTCAAACGGATAGCGGTGAATCCAATAAAGTGAACCGAGGAAGGCTGCAAGGAACAGAATTCTGAGAGTGAGCTTCATGGTGTGTTCATTTGCCCCAAAGTATTATTCGGACGAAACCGAAAGAGGCGCTGAGATTGTTGTCATAACGGAGGAATAATTTGGACGCTGAATCGGGGCGTTGCGCGGGCTTTTTTACTCAGTCCACGCCCTGATTCGCGTTGAAGGCGCGGGAGCGGAGGGGGGCGTGGCGGATGAGGTCGGCGTGGGGCAGGCCCGTGACCGCTGCCTTGTCCGGCTGAGCGTATTCGATCCGGAAGCTGGCGGCCCAGCCTTCCGTCACTTTCTGCAGCGGGATCGGGTCCGAACCGGGCTTGCGGGTATCGGTCACCCACCACGCGGGCTGGGTAAGGTCGAGATGAACCGAGTGCTTGGCGCCGGGCTTGAGGACAATGATGTCTTCCGCTTTCGGCGTCAGGCGAGCAGGAGAATTTTTGCCCACCCACTGATAGTGCACCGGTCCCAGCCGGAGGTTGGGCACCAGGCGGAAGGATCGGGTGTCGGGCAGGTTCACGATCGCGATGTCCTTGTCGCCGTAATTGTGCAGCGTGACGGTCAGCCCGGTGAGCGGCTGCGGCTGCCAGCGCTGGGCCGTGTCGCGAGTTTCGCACGGCGGCGGCCGGTCGAAGGCGATAGTCAGGCCGAGCGGCTCCCACTCATAGTCCTTGAGGACACTAATTCCAGTCGCACCGACGGCGAGGTGAGTGTCGATGGGAGCGCCGGCCTTTTCGTTGCGGGCCGTGGCTTCCATCTTCTGCGCCGCGTCCTTGGACATGAACAGCGCCTCGATGCCGTAGCGCACGCGCACGCCGTTGGCGTCGGCGCTCTGCACCCGGCCGCGGAGGAAGAGGCCGCTGTCCGGCTCGGTGTCGCTGAGTGACGTCAACTCGGCGATGCCATGGGCGTTGACGCCTACCGCCGCATAGACCACGCGGTCGCGCAGGTTCCGCTGCTCGCGGTAGTCGGCGATCTTGGTCCACTTGATTGTCTCGCCGCGACAAAGGGCGACGGGCACCAGGCTGGCTTCGTAGTCGAGGCGCACGTAGGCGCCGCGCATCGGATCGTTGGGGTCGACTGGCGCGGTCCGCAGCGTGAGCGGCGTGCCGGTCCGCGAAATCCATTCGCGCTGTCCGGCCATGAAGGCCAGCACGAGGACCTGCAGCCCGGCGACGACGAGGGCGAGCTTCCCCTTCATGCGGAGCCTCCGGTTTGCTGCCGCACCTTGCGGTAATACATCGCCTCGGCGACGAAGATGACGCCGAGGACGATGAACGCCACCCCGCGCGAGGCGAGGCTCTGGAACAGGTCGAAATAGCGCGCGAGAACGACGGCGCCCAGCAGCAGCGAGCCGACCACGGTCGGCCGCAGCCGGCTTTCCTGGCAGCCGCGCCACATCCACATGATCGCGAAGCCGAGCAGCATCAGGTTGAACGACCACGAAACGAAGAGTTCCCAACCGCGGGCGCCCATCGCGGCGAGGCCGAAGCAATAAACGAGCGCGATGGGCAACAGCCATTCCTCGCGCCGGATTTCCACTTTGCGCAGCAGCAGCCTGCGGCGGGCGAGCCACGCCCAGCCCGCGAGGCCGGCGGCGAAAAGCGACCAGCCGAATGCCGACGCCATGGTCGGCCGCGTTCCGTTGGGCCGCGCCCAGTCGAGCAGGTTGTCGGCCGCGTCATGAAACGAGAGCAGGTAGGCGCAGACGAGGAACGCGCCGAAGCCGAAAAAGGCCATCACGCCCGCACCGCCCGCGAAGTCGGGCCGGCCGGCCTCGGTCAGCCGCGCGGCGGCGACCAGCAGCACCCCCAGCGCGAGGCTGGCGGTGAAGGCGTGGGCGGGCGCACCCCAGAAGCCGACGTTGACGGCGATCAGCAGCTGGATGGCGGCGAGTGCAGTGGCCAGCAGCAGGGCCGAGCGCTGTTGCCAAGCCAGCGGCAGCAAGCCGCCGGCGACGAGCAGGACGGACCAGAACTCCGGGTCGCGGAAATCGAGCGATTCACAGCAGCCCCAGATGGCCAGCAGGACAACGGCGAGCAGGCCGCTGGCGGTCGATCGGATGGCCCACGCCATGGCCAGCGCCCCGAGCGCCCAGAACAGGAAGCCGTTGGGGTAGTGCTCGTCGATGTTGTAGATCTGGGCGACGAGCCAGATGCCCGCGCCGTAGAACATGGTGCCGAGCGCGGCGAGCGCCTCGCCGAGCTTGGGCTGCCAGCCTTCGCGCGCCAGCAGCCGGATGCCGGCGGTGTGGGCGGCGATCAGGGCGAGGAACACCAGCGCCAGTTTGCCGAGCTTCGGGATTTCGCCCCAGTTGTAGGCGAAGAGCAGGATGACGCCGAGGCCGATGACGATCGCGCCCGCGGTCGCGAAGACGAGCAGGCCCCACGGCACGGTTTCCGCAGGTGCGGCATAGCGCTCGCGCAAACGGTCGGCCTGCTCCGCCGATACGATCCCTTCCGCCTTCCAGCGGTCGATCTCGGCCATGAGCCAACGGATTTGTTTTTGCATGCGAAGGGGCGGTTCGCTCGGCCGGATTCAAGCGGCGGCCGGCTCCCGCGGCAATGCATTTCTCCCCCGGCGGAGGTCGGGAGGATTGGCCCGGCACCGATCGCTTGGCTAATTGCCGGCCTGCGCCAGCCCTCGCCGGCGCGCGCCGACGTAGTAGGTGATGTAGTAACCGGCGGTCAGGCCGAAGATCGCCAGGGTGAGCGGACTGTGGAAAATCGAGGGCGGGGGCGAGCCGCCCGCCGGCGGGGCAATCACGAGGGCAAACATCCGGTAACCCATGCGGCCGAGGAACAGGACGGTCAGGGCCACGCCGATACCGGTGTGAGGGGTATAAAACTTTCCCTCGGGCGTGGTTTCAAACCTGGTCGCATTGAGTCCAAACAGGGCCACGGGAATGCTGAGCGCCAGCCCGGCGCCGAGCGCGGCGAGCGAGGGCGGGTAGGCCAGCGCGCCCACTGCCATCAGCACGGTGATGGAACTGAAAAAGACAATCGCGCCCGTCATGCGGCGGGGATTGAAGACCTGCCGCCCGATGTTGCGGCGGACACGTGAATAGATCCGCCAGGCGACGAAGGGCAGAATAATGAGGGGAACAACCTGTTGGGCCGTCATGGAGAATTCAGCGTGGTGAAGTCAGCTGGGACTGGTTCAGAGAACCAGCTCCCAGTAGCCGACGTCGATCCATTTCTGGAATTTCCAGCCGACTTCCTGGAAATGGGCGACTTTCTTGAAGTCGAGTTTTTCATGCAGGGCCACGCTGGCCTCGTTGGGCAGCGCCACGCCGCCGATGACGCTGTGGTAGCCTTGCTGCTTCAGCCCGGCGAGCAGGGCGGTGTAGAGCCTGGTGCCGAGACCGCGGCCCGTTGCCTCCTTGCCCAGATAAACCGTGGATTCGACGGCATAGCGGTAGGCACAGCGCGACTTCCATTTGCTGGCGTGGGCGTAGCCGAGAATCTCTCCGTCCTCGACCCAGACCAGCCAGGGCAGCCCGGCGGTGAGGGTCTCCGTGATCCGCCGGGCCATGTCGTCATGGGACACGGCTTCCTCCTCGAACGTGACGATAGTCTGCAGAACATAGTGATTGTAGATGTCCGCGATCGCGGCGTCGGCAACGGTGGCAGGACGGATCATGGGAGGAGTGGTTAACCCCAATGCAGCACGCCTCAAGCCAATGTCGAGGCGACACGGGTTGATAGTTTCAAGCATTTTCGCGAAGAGGCTATTTCGCCGGCGGGAGGGCCCGGCCTCTTTCCGAAAGCCAGGCATCGAGCAGCGCGCCGGGCAAGGCCCGCAGGCCCCCGGCGACGACGACGGCGTTGAGATCGGCTCCGGCCTTGCTGGTGTGGGTGTGGGGATCGGCGAAGAGTCGCTCGACCTTCCCGGCGCCCAGCGCCTCGTAGCGCGTGGCAATGAGGTCGTTGAGGTCGATGAAGCCCACGCCTTCCTGGGCGGCGACCTGCCGGGCCCAGCCGGCATAGGTCTCGGTCTGGCGCGAAACCTTCCCGTCCTGCCAGGTCTTGCGCGGGACAAGCGAGCAGACGATGGGCGTAGCGCCGGCAGCCTTGGCCTCGCGGATGTATTTGCGCATATACCAGCCGTAGGTGTGGACGACCTCGTGCTGCTTGGTCAGCAGGTTGTCGATCTCCTCAGTTTCCTCGCCGACGCCCTTGATCGTGCCGCGGGCGCGCGTGGCGTCGTTCAACGCGATGTCGTCGTTGTGGCCGAACTGCATCAGCACGAAGTCGCCCGGCTTGAGGAGCGTGAGGGCGCGTTCCCAGTGGCCCTGGGTGAGGAAGGTGCGGCTGCTGAGACCGCCGACGGCGCGGTTGACGATGTTGACCTTGGCCGGGTCAAAATAGTCGCCGAGTGAATCGCCCCAGCCCCACTGGCCGCCGGCGCCGTCGCCGCGGCCGTTGCGCACGGTCGAGTCGCCGATGAGCACGATGGAGGGCAGCTTCGGGTCGGCCGGCTCGGGCAGATTGAGCCAGCCGAGGCGGTCGGCCTCGATCGCCGCGCCCTTGGCCGAGAGGAATTTCCCATACGGGCCGTTGCGGATGCCCTTCAGGCCGGCGACGACGAGCGAGGCGTTGAGATCGGCGCCGGCGGGGCCGGTGTGGGTGTGGTCCTTCGGGAAGAAGGCCTTCACCTTCTCGGCGCCGAGTTTCTGGTATTCGTCGGCGATCAGCCGGGTGAGGTCGATGTAGGCGATGCCCGCGGTCGCGGCGAGCTGGGCGGATAACTTGCGCCAGGGGCCGTTGACGCGCTCAACCTTGCCGTCGCGCCACTCGTTGCGGACGGTGAGCGAAAGCACGATGGGCGTGGCACCCTTGGCCTGCACGTCGGCGATCATCTTGCGCATATACCAGCCGTAGGTGTGGACGACCTCGTGTTTTTCGGTGAGCGCGTTGTCGATCTCCTGCGTCTCCTCGCCCAGCGTGGGGATGGAGCCGCGGGCGCGCAGCGGGCGGCCGGAGCCCGGCGGCTCCTCGTTGAGCGCGCCGGCGTCGTTGTGACCGAACTGGATGAGGACAATGTCGCCGGCCTTCACGCCCTCGAGGAGCTTGTCCCAGAGGCCCTCGGTGAGAAAGGTGCGGCTGCTGCGGCCGCCGCGGGCGCGGTTGACGACGTTGATCTTCGACAGATCGAAATAGTCCGGCAGCGGCACGCCCCATCCGGTGGCGTTGGGGCCGCCGTTGGCCGCGGTCGAATCGCTGGCGACCCACAGCGTGGGCAGCGCGGGGTTGATGACCTCCGGAATAGGTTTCGGCGGCTCGGGCGGCGGGGCGATGGGGTTGTCCTTTACCTGGGCAGCGGCGGTGAGCCAGAGGACGGAGGACAGCAGACAAAGGACAGACTGAAGACGGAGTTTATTCATGGTTGGTGAGGGTGGTTTTGGCGGGGGCGAGACCGTCGACGCGGGCCCGCACGGCGGGCGCATCGCGGCGGGGAAGGGCGGAGGGGTTATTTGGCCCGGGCGATTTCGACGGCGTAAACGTGGCGGACGCCAAACATGTTGCCAGTGAAAATCACCCATTTGTTGTCGGGGGTAATCGAGAGATTGGGTTCCACGCCGCCCTTGCCAGTGACGTAATTGTGTTTCGCCATGTTGACGAGCTTCTCGCGCACGACGGTGCCGTCGGCCTGGGGCGTGAAGAGATTCATCCACATGCCGTCCCTGGCGTAGGCCACCTGGGTCGGGTCGCCGCCGTCGCCGCCGAAGAGCTTGCCGTCCCACGAGACGTTGTAGTGAACCGACCACCAGTCGCGTTCGAGGCGATAGCGCGTCTCCTTGCCGGTATCGAGGTTCACGCCGGCGATCCAGAATTGCTCGCTGCGCGGGGTCTGGAGGTCGAACCAGAGGGTGCGGCCGTCGTGGCTCCAGAATTCATGGCCGGCGATTTCCATATCCATCGTGCGCTTGTGGCGGAGCACCTGCTCGCTGCCGTCGGTGCGAATGGTCCAGACGCGGTCCACCTCGTGCCAGGTGCCTTCGTGGCAATACAGGAGGAGGTTCGGATCGGTGGGGGAGAACTGCAGGTGGTTGAGCCAGCCGTATTGGTAACCGACGGTGTTTTGCTCCCCGGTCTTCAGATTGGTGAAGACGAACGCCATCGAGTCGGGATTGAAGACGCGCCGGGACAGCCCGTCCTCCTTCTGGGCCGCGTAGCGCTGTTCGGGGGTCAGGTCCTCGGGCTTTTTGCCCGGGAACATGCGTTCGATCTGCGGAATGATGGGATGCGGGGCTGGCTTCGGGGTTTTGCCGCTGGGGTCCTCCTTGACGATGGTGGTGACGGCGAAGGTTTCATCGGCGTTGATGGTCGAGTTGCGGGACGTGGCGTTCTTGACCTCGCGCACGGCCTTCGTGTCGAGGTTGGCCGCCAACAGCGGGGAAGGCGGGGGCGGCGTGAAACCGGTGCGGGCGGCCTCGCCCGGAGCGAGGGGGATGCCGGCGGCGCCGGCCGGGGCGCCCACGGGAGCGACGGTGGCGCGGGAACCGCGGTCGTGGCTGAAATATACCTCGCGTCTCCGGCGTGCGACGGCCACTGCGCTGACATCGGACACGACGATCTCGGGTTTGCCCGCGGGAGTCCCGATGGCCTTGACGTCCACCACGGCGATGCCGCCCGGGGTGTTGAAAATCAATTTGTCGCCCTCGGGCGTGTAGGTGTTCTGGTGAAAATAGAGCGTCCCGCTGCCGGGCGTCACGGAAAGCTGGACGATCCGGTGGCCGGTATCGGGGTCGATCCAGTCGGTGGGCGGCGCGGACGCGGGCGCCTCGGAGGCGAAAATCCGGAGGGCGAGCAGGGGAAAAGCCAGGAGCAGGCAGGTCGTGGAGTTGAATTTCATAAGGGTTATTTGGCGGGCAGCGGTGCGGACCGGGCGATCTCCACGGCGTATACGTGCGTGGTGGCTTTTTCGCCGTTGCCGGGGTTGGTGTCGAAATTGCCGCTGAAGACGATCCACTTGCCGTCGGGAGTGAAAGTGAGGTTCGGCTCGACGCCGGTTTCCTTGCTGTAGCTGTGTCCGGCCATGTTCACCAAGCGCTCCGACTTGAAGACGCCGACGTCGATGAGATCATTTTTGTCGCGGAATGAACTGCCCCGGACCGTCGCCGGGCGGAAAAGATAAATCCATTGGCCGTTGCCCGGCGGGTTGAGCAGTTCCCCGTCGGTCGTGCGGGCGGCGACACTGCCGGCGCCGCCGCCGTCGCCGGCGAAGAGCCTGCCGTCCGGCGAGACGTTGTAGTGCACGGACCACTCGTTGCGTTGGAGGTTATACCAAGTGCGGTGGCCGGTCGCGAGTTCGACGCCGGCGAGCCAGAAGACGGCGCTGCGCGGCGTTTGCAGGTCATACCAGACGGTCCGACCGTCCTGGCTGAAGAACTCGTGGCCCTCGATCTCCATGTTCATCGTGCGCTCGTGGAGGAGGCGGGCGGGCTTGCCGTCGTCGGCGCGGACGGTCCAGGTGCGGTCGTTGAAATGCCAAGGACCCTCGTGGCAGAATAGAATCTGCTGCGGATCGGTCGGCGAACACTGCAGGTGGTTCGTCCAGTCGTTCTCGCGATGGATGACCCTGAATTCGCCGGTCTTCACGTTGACGGTGTAGATCATCTTCGGCGTGCCGGCGGCCCAGCCGGCCTCGAGCGTGCCGCCCCCGCCGTTGGGCGGCGGGGTGCGCGGCGTCCTCTTGCCGTCGGGATCGGCGCAGATGCCGACCAGCAGGGTCTCGTCGCAATTGAGCGCGAACTGGCCGCCGTGGCCCCGGGCTTGCGGCGGCAGCGGCGCGACTTCGCGGACGGCCTTGGTGTCGAGGTGCACGGCCATCAAGGCGGTCCGCTCGGGGTTGAGATAATAGGCTTCGCGGGTGCGCCATGCGGCGGCGATCGGGCTGGCGCCCGGCAGCACCATTTCGAATTTCGGCGGGGAAACCCCGAGCGTCGACAGGTCGGCGGTGGCGATGCCGCCCGCGTCCCGGAGGACGACCTTGTCCCCCTCGGGGGTGTAGCTGTGCTGGTGGAAGTAGAGACCGGAGCCGCCAGTGTCGGGCGAGAGCCGGATAACGCGGTGGCCGGTATCGGGGTCGATCCAGTCGCGCCGCAATTCGGCGCCGCGGACGACGGGGGCAAGGGCGAGCAGAAGGCCGGCGAGTCTCGGGAAGATATGCATGGCGGGCGGGGTGGGGACGGCTGCGGCCATTGGGGAGGCTGGGCCTGACGACGCAGGCAGGCGGATCAGGTTACTCAGCGAACCGAGATTGGAAGCGGCGATTAAAACTGACAGTATGAATTCGACGCCGGCTGGCGCGGTGCGCTCAGGGCTTCGGCGCGAGGTGGCCGGCGGCAACAGTCTGGTCGATCATCCGCACGGCGTATTCCCAGATGGCCTGCGAGCCCTCGGCGACGTGGGCGTTGCGGGCGAGCACGCGGTCTTGCGTGACTCCGTGTTTCTGCCAGGCATAACCCTCGGTGAGACAGTTGAGCAGCATCGGGTGAAACCGGTCGCAGGCGCAGGCGAATTTCGCCTCGGGCGTCTGCCGCGCCTCGAATTCGTCCCACAGGGCGCGGAACTCCGCCGACTGGTCGGGCGGCAGCAGGCCGAAGATCCGCGTAGCGGCCCGCGCCTCGCGCTCATGCTGGTCGGCCATGTTTTTCGTGTCGTAGGCGAAGGTGTCGCCGGCGTCGATCTCCACGAGATCGTGGATGAGCACCATCTTGAGGATGCGCAGCACGTCGAGCGGCTGGTGGTTGGAATGCTCGGCGAGCACGATGATCATCAGCGCGAAGTGCCAGGAATGCTCGGCGCTGTTCTCGGCGCGCCGGCTTTGCGTGACGATGGTCTGGCGGAAGATCTCCTTGAGCTTGTCCACCTCGACGATGAAGGCGATCTGGCGGCGGAGGCGTTCGGCGGGGGAGAGGGGGGGATTGTTCACCACGAAACACACGAAAGACACGAAAGCACCGGAGGGCAATGGTGCAGAGGGAAAAACTCCAAACTCCAACATCCAAACTCCAACATCCAAGCTCCAGAGAACAAGCAAAGACAGTAAAACTCAAAAACCGAGAACGATGGTTGGTGATCTGGACTTGATGCTTCACTGGAGGTTGGACCTTGGCGCTTTCACCCGGGCTTGCGCGCGGGGCGATTCCGGTTCTTCTGGAACGATGCAAAAATTGGCCCGTCTTCCCCTCTTGGCGGCGCTGGCGCCCGTGTGCGCGCTCGCCACCTGGAACTATCCCGCCAGCCAGACCGTCGAGCACGTGGATGACTACCACGGCGTGAAGGTCTCCGATCCCTACCGGTGGCTGGAGGAGCTCGATTCCGCCGCCACCAAGGCCTGGGTGCAGGCGCAGAACGCGTTCACCGACGCCGAACTCGCGAGGATGCCCGAACGGGCGATCGTGAAGCAGCGGCTGACGGAGCTCTGGAACTATCCGCGCACCGGCCTCCCGTTCAAGGAGGCCCACTGGTATTTCTTCACGAAGAACGACGGCTTGCAGAACCAGTCGCCGTATTTTGTGCGGGACGGCCTGACCGGGACGCCCCGCCTCCTCATCGACCCGAACACCCTGTCGAACGAGGGCACGGTGGCCGTCGCGGTCACGGCGCCTTCGCCGGACGGCAAGTGGTTTGGCTACGGCCTGGCGAGCGGCGGCTCGGACTGGCGCGAGTTGCACCTGCGAGACATCGCGACCGGCCAGGATGCGCCCGACGTGGTGAAATGGGCGAAGTTCACGGGCATGAGCTGGACGCACGACAGCCTGGGCTTTTTCTATTCCCGCTATCCGGAGCCTGCCGGCGGGGACAGCAAGGTCTTCAGCAAGCTCGAGCACCGTCAGCTCTATTACCACCGCGTGGGCACGCCGCAGGGCGGGGACCGGCTGGTGTTCGAGCTGCCGGAGCAACCGTCGTGGTTTCCCAGCGGCACGGTGTCGCCGGACGGCCGCTACCTGGTGATCTCCGTCTCGCAGCCCGGCAAGCTCGGCGAGAGCATCTATTACCTCGACCTCGCCGACGCCCTGCACCCGAAGTTCGACGGACCCGTGGTGAAGCTCATCGACCAGTTCGCCGACAGCTACGGATTTCTGGGCAACCGCGACCGCCGGTTCTATTTTACCACGGACGCGGGCGCTCCGCGCGGCCGGATCGTGGCGTTCGACCTCGATGCCGGCGCCGCAGCGCCGGTCACGGTGCTGGCCGAGTCCGCCGACGCCATGGAGGATGCGCGCATCTCGG
>JAYVZM010000052.1:0-2601 GCA_043783345.1 Verrucomicrobiota bacterium | reverse complement strand
GCGACGTCGAGAGCGCCGCCAGCCTCGGCGAACCCTCGACCCGGCTGGTCGTCTACAAGCCGCTCGTGTTCGAACCGTGGTCCTATGTGAATCTCGTGCTGCGCAGTTCCGCTCCGGCCTCCCTGACCGACGCGTTGCGCCGGGCGGTCGCGGAGGTCGATCCCGATCTTCCCGCCGACCAGATCGGCACCGTCCGTCAGACGATCGACCAGTCCCAGCACAACCTCATCCTGGTCGCGAAAATTCTCAATGGGTTCGCCCTGCTCGGCCTCGTCCTTGCCGCGGTCGGCATCTACGGCGTCATCTCCAATCTCGTCGCCCAGCGCACGGGTGAGTTCGGAATTCGTCTCGCCCTCGGTGCCCGGCCGGTCGATGTGCTCAATCTGGTCCTCGGCCACGGGCTCCGCCTGACTGCCCTCGGTCTCCTGCTTGGCCTCGGCGGTGCCTACGCCCTTGGCCGGCTGCTCAATTCCATGATGCCCCGCCTCGCGAGCGCTGATCCGCTCGCGCTCGTGACGGTCTCCGTCCTCCTCTTCGCCGTCTCCCTGCTCGCCTGCTGGATTCCCGCCCGCCGCGCCACCCGGGTTGACCCCATGATCGCACTCCGAGCTGAATAAACCCATGCTTTGCCTGCCTCGCCGTAGTCCCGCGACTGCGGGATGAGGCGGTCGCGTCGAATAGAAATTTCCTGTAACCCGGAGACACCCGCGCAGTTGTCAGCACAGCACCATCCACCATGTTCCCCGACATCCGGTTCGCTCTCCGTCAGTTTGCGAAGTCCCCCGGCTTCGCCTTGGTCGCCATCGCCACCCTCGCCCTCGGCATCGGGGGCAACACCGCCATCTTCAGCGTCGTCAGCGCCCTGCTGTTGAACCCTCTGCCCTACCCGCAATCCGACCGGCTCGTCGTGGTGCACGAGGCTCGGCCGGGCGGCTTCGGCGGCTCCTGCGGCGGCACGTTTCTGGACTGGCAGAATCACAACGAACACTTTGAAAAATTCGCCGCTCTGCACAACAGCATGAAAACCCTCACCGGCTACGGTGAACCGGTGCAGGTGAGCGGCTGGGAGGTCACGGCGGAGTTTCTCCAAGTCTATGGCATCAAGCCCGCCCGCGGTCGGGATTTCCGGCCCGCCGATGACGCCCCCGGCGGCAACCCCGCCGTCGCGATCATCAGCCACGAATTCTGGCAGGCGCAACTGCAAGGTCGCGCTTCCATCGTCGGCGAACTGCTGCAGTTGGACGGCACCGGTTATGAGATCATCGGCATCCTGCCGCCCGCCGCCCTGATGTTTCCCAACGTCCAGTTCCTCTCCCCCGCCGCCCTGCTCTCCCAGCAATACAAGCAGGACCGCAAATACTCCTATGTCACCACCACCCTCGGCCGGCTGAAGCCCGGCGCCACGGCGGAACAGGCCGCCAGCCAGCTCACCGCCGTCAAGCAAAGCCTCAACGATCAATACCCCGCCGACAAAAAGGACTGGACGGTCGCCGTGCGCAGCCTGCGGGAGGATCTGTTCGGCAATTCCCGCCAGCCTCTGCTGCTGCTGCTGGCCTCCGTCGGCGTCGTTCTCCTCATCGCCTGCGCCAACGTCGCCAATCTCCTGCTCGCGCGAACTACCGCGCGGCAGGGCGAGATTGCGTTGCGGCTCGCCCTCGGCGCCTCCCGGGGCCGCATTATTCGCCAGCTCCTCACCGAAAGCCTGCTGCTGGCGTTCATTGGCGGCACTGCTGGCATCTGGCTGGGCGCGCTGGCCATCCGACCGCTCGCCGCTTTTGCCCAGGTCAATCAACTGCAGCGTCTCGAGATCGGCCTCAACGGCAGCGCGCTGGCCTTTGCCCTTGCCGCCACGCTGGTCACCGGCCTGATCTTCGGCATCCTGCCCGCGCTACGGTCGGTCGGGCCCGGCGTCAATGAGCAGCTCAAGGACGGGATGCGCGGCGCCACCGCCGGCAAACGCAAGCGCCTGCAGTCCGCGCTCATCGTTTCCGAGACCGCGCTCACCGTCGTTCTGCTCGTCACCGCCGGCCTGCTCCTGCGCAGTTTCCTCAACGTGGCCCGCGCGGACACCGGCTTTGCGCGCGCCGGTGCCCTCACTTTCCAGGTCACGCAGGCCGGCAACACCGCCCAGACGATTGAGAAACGCCTCCGGTTCACCGACGATATCCTCCGCGAACTCCGGCAGATCCCGGGCGTCTCCGGCGCGGCGATGTCCTCGACCCTGCCAATGAACGGCCGGCAGTTTTTTGGCGACGCCATTGCCCGCGCCGACCGGCCCGACGCCAATAAAAATTTCCGCGTCAGCTTCAATGGTGTCTCCACCGAGTATTTGCCGACCCTGGGCATCCCCCTGCTTCGCGGCCGCAATTTGACACCGGAGGACAACCGCGTGGATGCCCCCAAGGCCATGGTGGTCAACTCGACCCTCGTCGATCGGCTGTTCAACAAAGGCGAGGATGCGCTCGGCGCCCGGCTGAAATTCAAGGAAGCGGAATGGGAGATCGTCGGAATTGCAGGTGACATCCGCGTCTTCGGCCTGGCGGTTGCGCCCCCGCCCCAGGTCTATTTCGCCCAGGTCCACTTCCCCTGGTATACCAACTA
>JAYVZM010000051.1:0-2602 GCA_043783345.1 Verrucomicrobiota bacterium | reverse complement strand
CTCGATCCGGGCGAGCACCACGGCGCGACACGCATCGGGTTCGTCCGCGGGCAGCCAGGGAAGCCTCTGCCGCAACCAGTCGAGCGCCTCCCGGGGCCGCCCCAATTCGCGCAGCAGCTCCGCATGGATGCGGGCCGCATAGTAGGGTGCGTGCGGCTGCTCCGCCGCCTGGCGGTAATAACGCGCCGCGCATTCGATGTCGCCCGTGCGACGGAGATGGAGGTTGGCCATTTCGATGTAGAGCGCGGCATCCACGCCGTGCCAGCGCAGTCCTTTTTCCAGAAACATCAGCGCCCGCCGGGCGTGGGCGTCGCCCGCGCGCTGTCGAACGGCCGCCGGCCCCGCCGGCTGCCACGCCGGCAGGTCGTAGGCGAAGATCCGCGCTCCGTTCAGCCAGAAATACAGCGGGCGTTCATCCGCCGCGACGGTCAGCTCGATCAACGCCGCCGTGGCGGCGGAATCGCGCCGTTCCCAGGCGAGATGAGTCCTCAGCCAAAAAATCCCGGCCGCGGCCGCCCGCATTCCGCCCAGCACCGCCAGCGGGCCGCCCTGCCGGGCCAGGTTGGTCAGCTGCTCGGAGTGCGGACCGTCCGCTGCCCTCCGGAACAAACGCTGCTCCAGGGGACGCAGCGCAAAAACCCCCGCGAAGAGGAGGGCCAGTGCCGCGAAGGGTGGGAGCGGCCTAGAGTTCACGGCGTTTGAACACATACGAGGTGACGACGCCGAACAGCAGCACGTAGCCGGCCCAATAGGCGGTCAGGTTCAACAGCCATGCGCCCGAGGGGGATTGTCCGGCCGCCAGCAGGGACTCGGCATCGAACAGGGCGAGATTCGGCCATACCCGCAGCCAATCCAGGCCGCCATCGTCAGCCAAGGGACGCAGGTGCGCGACCAAGGTCAGCAAAAAACCGGCGCAACTGGCGAACAACGCGGAGCCCGCATAACTGCAAACCAGGAGGGTCATGGCCGCCGCGAGCGTGCTTTTCAGCCACTGCACCCCGCACGCACAGAGGAAGAGCCGCACCGTCAACGGCGCTGCTCCAAGCTGCGCTCCCCGCCAGATCAGCAAACCGGCGAGCAACAAACCCAGGGCGGCGGTGAAGAGGGCAAGGAGACCCGCCACGCCGGCAAACTTTCCCGCCACGTATTCCCAGCGGCGCACGGGCCGCGTCAGCACACAGCAAGCGGCGCCGCCCTCGATGTCCCGGAAGAACAGATGCGCCGTGGCGAGCACCGCCACGAGCGTCCCGAAAAGGCCCAGCACGCCGAGGCCGAAGTCGCCGATGAATTCCAGCTCAGCGCTGCCGAAGTTGAGTTCCCGCAGCCAGAGCGCGCCGCCGATCAGCCCGGCTCCCGTCAGGCCCAGCAAAAGCGCCAGGCGCAGATGCAGCACCTCGCCCAGCGTGTGCCGGGCGATGAGCCGGATGCGGCGCAACACCGCGGCACCGCCCTCGTGCCTTGATTCATTCATTCGCGCGCACCTTTTCCAAATAGAGTTTTTCCCACGGGGATGGTTCCAGGTTCCCGGTCCGCTCGCAACCGAGCAGTCCAGCCGGCGGTCCCTCGGCCAGCAGCCGGCCCCGGCCGAGAATGGCGACCCGGTCACATACCTCCGCCGCCGGGGCGAGCAGATGCGAGCTGAACACCACGGTCTTGCCGCGGTCCGCCAGATCGCGGATCAACCGGTTGAGCGCCAGCCGGCCCTCGGGATCGAGGCCGCTCGCCGGCTCGTCGAGCAGCACCAGCGCCGGGTCGTGCAGCACGGCCTGCGCCAGGCCCAGCCGCTGCGCCATGCCCTTGGAGTAGGTCGCCACCCGCTGCCCGGCGGCGGCGCCCAATCCGCTCCATTCCACGACCTCCTCCACCCGTCTCGTCGCGTCCTCCGGCGCCAGCGCGCTGAGCCCGGCGCAAAATTGCAGAAACTCGCGGCCGCTGAGGTGCGGGGAAAATCGCGGCGATTCCGGCAGGTAACCGATCAAGGCGCGGGCGGCATCGCTGCCCGCGCGGTGGCCGAAAACACGGCACTGGCCCGCGCTCGGAACGAGCAAGCCGGCCAGCGCCCTGAGCGTCGTGCTCTTGCCGGAACCGTTGGGCCCGAGCAGGGCGAGCACCTGCCCGCGAGCGAGCTGCAGCGTGAGCCCGCGGACTGCGTGAATCCGTCCGCCGGTCCAGCCCGTGCGGTAGCTTTGGCCGAAGCCGGCGAGTTCGACCGCCCACGGGCTGACGGCGGAGGCATTCATCGGATGCCAAAGCCCTGGCATTGCGCCGGACGCTGCCCGGCCGTCTGCTCGGTCTTGCGAATGAAGCCGGTCATCCGCTCCTCCACCGCGGCGATGAAATCCCGCACCTCGCCGATCGCGCCCTCGACCTCCAACAGCACGCGCCCGTCGGGCAGGTTCTGCACCCACCCGGACACGTCGTATCCCTTGGCCACCTGAAGTGCTTGATAGCGAAAGCCCACGCCTTGCACGCGCCCGCTGAAATAAACCGCCGCATGATGCACTTCGGACATGGCCGTAGAAAAAGCCTCCGCCGGCCCCGACTCAACACCAACCTCGGGCGATAAGTGCGAGATTCGCTGATAAACCATCTACTGTAGCGG
>JAYVZM010000050.1:0-6825 GCA_043783345.1 Verrucomicrobiota bacterium | reverse complement strand
CCGAACATGAGCTGGTGAAGATCGTGCAGGCGGTGACGGATGCCGGCCGCGAGGTCAGCGGGGCGGCCTTCGGCGCGTTCTACTACAACCAGCCGAATGAAAAGGGAGACGCCTACACACTTTCCGCGCTCTCCGGTCTGCCGCAGGATTCGTTTGCCCCGTTTCCGATGCCACACGCCGCCGAGTTGCTGGGTCCGACCTTCCGCGGCGAACGGGCCGTCCGCCTGTCGGACGCGTTGCAGGACCCGCGCCACTGGAAGCATGCGCCCCATCCCGCGCGGCCGGCGGAGCACCTGCCCGTGCGCAGCTACCTCGCCGCGCCGGTCATCTCGCGCTCGGGCGAAATTCTCGGCGGACTTTTCTTCGGCCATCCGCAACCCGGAGTTTTCACCCAGGAGGCGGAGACGGTGCTGGTGGCCCTGGCCGCCCAGGCCGCGATCGCCATCGACAACGCCCGCCTGTATGTCGCGCTCCAAAATGAATTGGTGGAGCGGCGGCACAAGGAACTGCTCCTGCGCGACAGCGAAATGCGCTGGCGCCAGCTCGCCGAGGCCATGCCCCACCTCGTCTGGACCTGCCGGGCGGACGGCATGTGCGACTTCCTCAGCCCCCAATGGGTGGCCTATACCGGCGCACCCGAAGTGGACCAGCTCGGCGAGGGGTGGCTCGAATTCATTCATCCCGCGGATCGCGACGGCCTGGTCGCCACATGGAATACCGCCGTCGAAACCGGCGGTCCCTTCGACACCGAGTTCCGCATCCGGCGGGTCGACGGCCAATACCGCTGGTTCAAGACCCGGGCGGTGCCGATCCGGGACAGCGAGGGCCGCATCGTCAAATGGTATGGCTCGAACACGGACATCGAGGATTACCGCCGGATCGAACAGGCGATCCGGGACAGCGAGCATCATCTGCGGCTGGTCGCGGATCATGCGCCGGTCTTCCTCGCGCACTGCAACCGGGAACACCGGTTCAAGTTCGTCAACCAGCCCTATGCGCAGCGCTACCAGCTCACGCGCGAAGAGATCATCGGGCGGCATCTCTCCGAAGTGATCGGACCCGCGGCCTATGCCGCCTTCCGTCCCCACCTGAACGCCACCCTGACCGGCCAGCGGACCGAGTTCGAACAGGAAATTCCCTACCCCACGCTGGGCCGCCGCTGGGTGCATGTCATCTATGAGCCGGAACGGAACGGCGCCGGCGAGGTGGTCGGCCTGGTGGCGGTCATCAGCGACGTCACGGCGCGCAAACAGGAGGAACTCGAACTCAAGCGCGCGCGCGACGAGGCGGTCGCGGCGTCGCGCGCCAAGGACGATTTCTTCGCCGCCCTGTCGCATGAATTGCGCACGCCGCTCAGCCCGGTGCTCCTCGTGGCCAGCGACGCCGCCAACAACCCGGCGCTGCCGCGGGAAATCCGCGACAACTTCGAGATGATCCGGAGCAACGTCAGCCTGGAGGCGCGCCTGATCGACGATCTGCTGGATCTGACCCGGATCGAGCGCGGCAAGATGCACCTCGAGAAACAGGAAATCGACCTTCACGACGTGCTCCGGGATGCCGTGAACAACATCCGGGCGGAATTCGAGGACAAGCATCTCGACCTGGTTCTTTCCCTCACGGCGGAAAAATCGCATGTGCTCGGCGATGCGGTCCGCCTGCAGCAGGTGCTGTGGAACGTGCTCAAGAACGCCGTGAAATTCACGCCGCAGGACGGGCGCATCGAGGTCCGGACGCGCCTGGCGGCCGGCGACGGTCCGCTGCTGATTGAAATTGCCGACAACGGCATCGGCCTGTCCTCCGCCGAGCTGGAACGCGTCTTCGAAGCCTTTGCGCAGGGCGAGCACGCCGCTCATCCCGGCGCCCAGCGCTTCGGCGGCCTCGGCCTCGGGCTGGCCATATCCCGGAAACTCCTGGAGCTGCACCACGGACGGATTCATGCGCGCAGCCCGGGCAGAAACCTTGGTTCGACTTTCGTGGTCGAGCTGCCCCTCGCGCCGGGGCCGCACTTGCCCGCCAGGGAAAGTGCGAAGGCCGGTGACCCGCGCGGGACCGAGCCCGGCCCGGCGGCGATGCCCCAGGGCCGCGTCCTGCTCGTGGAAGACCATGCTTCCACCCGGGCGACCGTCAAAAAGCTGCTGGTCCGGCGGGACTATGAAGTCGAGGCGGCCGGCACGGCCGGCGAGGCCCGGGCCCTCGCCGCCGCCCGGCATTTCGATTTCCTCGTCTCTGACGTCGGCCTGCCGGACGGCAATGGTTACCAATTGATGGCCGAGCTCCGCCAACTCCAGCCGCAGCTGCAGGGCATCGCGATGAGCGGTTACGGCATGGAAGAGGATCTGCAGCGGTCGCGTGCCGCCGGGTTTACAGCCCACCTGGTCAAACCCGTGAGCATAGCCGCCCTCGAACAAGCCCTCGCCCGCCGCCCAAGCCCGTCACCGACCTTCCCCCCCGCTCTCGCCCTCTATCCCGTCACTCCCCCTGGCGCATCATGACCAAACGAAGCCTTCCCAGCTCCGCACGCTTAATGAAGTGCCCCACCGGCATCGCGGGTTTCGACGCCGTCACCGAGGGCGGTCTGCCCGCGGGCCGGCCGACCCTCGTCTGCGGCGGCCCCGGCTGCGGCAAATCGCTTTTCGGCGCCGAATTCCTCGTGCGCGGCGCCCGCCAGTTCGGCGAACCCGGAGTCCTGATGAGCTTCGAGGAGACGGCGGACGATATCACGAAGAACGTCGCTTCCCTCGGCTTCCACATCCGGGCGATGATCGCAAAAAAACAACTGCTGATCGATCACGTGCGGGTCGAGCGCGGCGAGATCGAGGAGAACGGCGATTATGACCTCGAGGGCCTGTTTATCCGGCTGGGCCACGCCATCGACTCCATCGGCGCCAAACGGGTGGTGCTCGATACCATCGAGTCGCTCTTTGCCGGCTTCAACAACCAGGCCATTCTCCGCTCCGAACTGCGGCGCCTGTTCGGCTGGCTCAAGGACCGGGGCATGACGACCGTCATCACCGGCGAACGCGGCGACAGGTCGCTCACCCGCCAGGGGCTGGAGGAATATGTCTCCGATTGCGTCATCCTCCTCGACCACCGGGTCAACGAGCAGATCTCCACCCGCCGCCTGCGCGTGGTCAAATACCGCGGCAGCACCCATGGCGCCAACGAATATCCGTTCCTGATCGACGAGGAAGGCTTCTCGGTCCTGCCGCTCACCTCCTCGCGGATGGACTATTCCGTTTCCAACGCGCGCCTCAGCAGCGGGATTCCGGGACTCGACGCCATGCTCGGCGGCCGGGGCTATTACCGCGGCAGCACCATCCTGCTCAGCGGCACGGCCGGCACGGGCAAAACCAGTGTTTCCGCCCATCTCGCCGAAGCTGCGTGCCGCCGGGGCGAACGCTGCCTCTTCTTCTCCTTCGAGGAATCACCGGAACAGATCATCCGCAACATGCGTTCGATCGGCATCCGGCTCGCGCCGCCTGTGCGCCAGGGCCGGCTGCGTTTCCATTCCGCCCGGCCCACGACGCATGGCATCGAGATGCACCTCGTGCAGATGCAGAAGCAGATCGAGGAATTCAAGCCGGACCTCGTCATCGTCGACCCCCTGTCCAATCTGCAGACCGCGGGCACCATCGCCGATTCCACCAACCTGCTGATCCGGCTGTTCGACCATCTGCGCCGGATGAGGATCACGGGCTTCTTCGTCAGCCTCACGAGCGGGGGCCGGACGGCGGAAGCAACCGACGAGGGCGTGAGCTCGATCGTCGACACCTGGCTGCTCTTGCGGAACATCGAGCTGGGGGGAGAACGCAACCGCGCGCTCTATGTCCTCAAAGCGCGCGGCATGGCGCATTCGAACCAGATCCGCGAATTCCACATCACCCCGCACGGGGTCAAGCTGGTGCCCGCCTATGTGGGTCCCGCGGGCGTCCCGACGGGCTCGGCCCGCCTGACGCAGGAAGCGAAGGAAAAGGCCGAGGCCTCCCTCGCGCACGCCGGGGTCGTCCATCAAAGGCTGGAGCTGGAGCATCGCCGCGCGGCGGTGGCAGCGCAGGTCGAGGCCCTGCGGGCGGAATTCCGCGCCGGGTCCGAGGAAATGCAACGCGTCCTGGCCGCCGAGCAGGAACGCATCGCAGAACTGCACGCCGACCGCGCGCGCATGGCCCAAAGCCGGCACGCCGCCATCAAATAAAAGGAAAACTCTCTCATGAAAGCGCCCCGTCGTATCCGCAAGTCATCTCCGAAATCCCGTCCCTCCGGGCCGGCCCCCCGGCCACCCCTCTGGAAGCTGCGGCTCTACATTGCCGGCCAGACCCCGCGGTCGCTGACCGCGTTTGCCAACCTGCAGCGCCTCTGCGAGGAGCACCTCGCCGGCCGGCATGAAATCGAAGTCATCGATCTCGTGAAGTCCCCCGAGCTGGGCAAGTCCGACCAGATCATCGCGCTCCCCACCCTCGTGCGCAAAGTCCCCGAACCCGTCAAACGACTGGTCGGCGACCTCTCCAATTCCGAGCGTGTGCTGTTCGGCATCGATCTGATCGCTTCCCCAAAATTCCCATGAAAGCCAGCGCCAAAAGCCCGCGCCGCCCGTCCGCGCGTCGCCGCCCTGAATCCCCGCCGCTCCGCACCGGGGACGCCCGCTATCAGTTCCAGCTCTATATCACCGGCACCAGCCCGCGCTCCACCCAAGCCGTCGCCAATCTTCGGGCGTTGTGCGAGGAGCATCTCCAGGGCCGTTACGATCTGGAGGTCATCGATCTCTATCAGGAGCCCGGCCGGGCCGTCGGGGGGCAGATCATCGCCTCCCCTACGCTGGTGAAAACCCTGCCCCGACCCCTCATGCGGATGGTCGGCAACCTCGCCAACCGCGATCAACTGATGATCAAACTGGATCTCTTCCTTCGCTCTGACACGACCGGGGGCAAAATCCTTCCGTAATCCGATGAAAGCACCTCCCCGCCAGCAACGACGCCCCCAGGCCCCCCGACGCAAGCTGCCGCGCGCGAAACCCGCCCGCCCCGCCCACTACATTTCCGCGGAGGATTTGAACGCCTTGCAGGAAAAGCTCCGCGAGGCGCAGGAAACCCTCGACGCCATCCGGAGCGGCGAGGTCGACGCGGTCATCGTTGCGGGCACCCAAGGCGAGCAGGTCTACAGTCTCGCCGGCGCCGAGCAACCCTACCGGGTCTATATCGAGCGCATGCAGGAGGGCGCCGTGACCGTCTCCACCGATGGACTGATCCTCTACTGCAACCGGCGTTTTGCCGACATGCTGGGCCGTCCGCTGGACCGGGTCATTGGCTCAACCCTCCCCGGCTATCTCCTGCCGGAGGCGTGGAACCGGATCAGCGATGTTTTTGACCGGGGGGACGAGGTTGTGAAATGCGAATCCACCCTGCGCCGCGACGCCGACCCGGGGTTGCCGGTCAATCTCACCGCCAGCCGCCTCTCGCTCAACGGCCCGACGATGATGTGCCTGATCGTGACCGACCTCACGGCGCAGAAGGAAAATGCGGACCTCCGGCTGGCCAAGGAGATCGCGGAGCGGGCCAGCGCCGCCAAGGATGATTTCCTGGCCGCGCTATCGCACGAGCTGCGCACGCCGCTCACCCCCGCGCTCATGGCGGCCACGGTGCTCGAAAAGGACACCAGCCTGCCCGAAAGCGCCCGCTCGGACATTTCGCTCATCCGCCGCAATGTCGAGCTGGAGGCCCGGCTGATCGACGACCTGCTGGACCTCACGCTCATCACCCACGGCAAGCTCGTGCTCCAGACCGACAACATCAACATGCACACCTGCCTGAACCGGGCCATCGAGATCTGTCAGGACGAAGCCCGCCAGAAACGGCTGAATCTCCAGATCGAACTCGGCGCCCGCCACACGCTGATCCGGGGCGATCCGGTGCGCGTCCAGCAGGTGTGCTGGAATGTGCTGCGCAATGCGGTGAAATTCACCTCGGAGCGCGGCACCATCTCCCTCACCACCGGCAACGACGCCCAGAACAACATCTGGGTCCGCATCGCGGACACGGGCATCGGCTTCCTGCCCGACCAGGCCGACCGGATTTTCGAGGCGTTCGAACAGGGCGGTCACCATATCACGCGGCAATTCGGCGGCCTGGGCCTCGGTCTGGCGATCAGCCGTTCCATCATGCAGGCTCACGGCGGCCGCATTGAGGCCCAGAGCGCAGGGGCGAATCAGGGCGCGACTTTCACCCTGACCTTTCCCCTCGTCAACTTCACCCATCAGGCGGCGGAGGAGGCGCCGGTTTCGTCCCCGGTGCCCGCCACCGGTCTCAGCATCCTGCTCGTCGAGGACCACAAGGATACGCGCGTATGCATCCAGCGGCTGCTGGAAGCCTCGTCCCACAAGATCACTTCCGCCCGCACCGCGCACGACGCGCTCCAGCTCGCGGAAACGAGCCGCTTCGACCTCGTCATCAGCGACCTCGGCCTGCCCGACCTGAATGGACACGAACTGATGCGCCGGCTCCACGCCCGCACGGGCGTGCCCGGCATCGCCCTGAGCGGCTACGGCACGGAACACGACATCGAGGAGAGCCGGCAAGCCGGTTTCAAATACCATCTGACCAAACCGGTCAGTTTCGACCGGCTCAAAAGCATCGTTGCGGAATTCGCCGCCAACCGCCACAAATCCAGCCCCTGAACCACCGCAGTCCGTCATGAAAACGACCATTATCTATCTTGTGCGGCTGCCCGAATCGATCCGCGAAATCTGCCTGCAAGCGGCCGGCAACGTCTTCCCGCAGGCCCAGTTCGTTCCCGTCCGCTCGGTGGCTGCCGCCCTCCAGCATCCGGCCGCCG
>JAYVZM010000049.1:0-6836 GCA_043783345.1 Verrucomicrobiota bacterium | reverse complement strand
CTGCAATGGGCGGAGAAATTGCAGGCGAGGATGGACGGATTGTTTTGGGATCCGGCCAGCGGCGGCTATTTCAATTCCCGGGCGGACGACCCGACGGTCATCGTCCGGTTGAAGGAGGACTACGACGGCGCCGAGCCGGCGCCGAACTCGGTGGCGGCGATGAATCTGATGCGGCTCGAATGGATGATCGGACAGAGGACAGAGAACGGACTGAGCTATGGCGAGCGGGCGAGGCAGACGATTGAGGGTTTGCGGCCGCAGTGGAGCCGGGCGCCGCACGCCTTGCCGCAGCTGTTATGCGCACTGGAAATGACGCTCGCGGAACCGCGCACGGTGGTGCTCGCCGGTGATCCGGCGGGGGATGACTTTCGCACGTTGACGGCGGTGCTGCATGAACGGCTGCGGCTGCCGCGCGCGATGCTTTGCGGCGACGGTGCAGCAGGGCAGCAATGGCTGGCCGCCCGCCGGCCTTACCTGGCGGAAATGAAGCCGCGGGCGGGCCGGGCCGCGGCCTATGTCTGCGAAAATTTCACCTGTCAGGCGCCCGTGACCGATGCCGCGGACTTGCGGCGCTTGCTGGGATCAGGCCCGGCAAACATCGCTTGATGCCGTGCGATATAGGCCAATAGTGACTATTCACGGTGTTTGCGTCGCTCTCCTCCCCTTATTCCAATTCCGAAATCATGCGCCTGCGCTTGATGGGCGGTATCGTCATGGCCGTGGGCCTGATGGTGGTGACGGGATGGATCGCCGATATTCCCCTGCTGACCACCTTCGCGCCGGGCGGCTCGCCGATGGTGATGAACACCGCGCTGGGTGTGCTGCTTTGCGGCGGCGCGCTGCTGGCTCTGGCCCAGGGGTGGAGGCGGGCCGCCGGACTGGGCGGAGCGATGGTGGCGGCAGGCTGTGCCGGGGTGCTCCTGCAATTCATACTGGATCGGCCCCTTGGGCTGGATGAGCTGTTTTGGAAGCACCAGCATTTTGCCCCGCTGACGGCGCCCGGCCGCATGATGGCGGGTGCGGCGTTCGCGCTCCTGTTCGTGGGTTGGTCCCTCATGCTCGAGGCCCGGGGGCGGCCAAACTCCTGGTTGCAGCCGGTGATGGGAGGGATGGTGCTCTCCTTTGCGCTTCTGCCCGTGCTGAACTACGGCGTGGGCTGGATGATTTTTTCCGGGGCGCACGGGATTTACCGGGGCTTGCCCCTGCCCACCATGGTCGGCCTGCTGCTGCTGGCGACGGCGCTCGTGCGTCCGACCAGATTCACCATCCGTGGGGAAGGCGCGGCTTTGTCCTTTATGGCCGCGGCCCTCGGCATGCTCATCGCGATCGGGGTGATGGTGGTGCAGAGCAGTGCGGACCTGGCGCAAGCCAACCGCGGGGTGACGCTCACCTACGAGGTGCGCGGTAGCATCGACCATTTTCTGTCTGAAGTGGCGCGCATGGAGTCCGCCGCCCGGGCCTACGCGCTGACGGGGACCGGATCTTTCGCCGATCGTCAGCGCTATCACCAGTCGGAGGTCAGCAAACAGCTCGATGAACTCAGGTCGGTCCTGGCCGATAACCCGGGACAGCTGGAGCGGGTGGAAAGGCTGCGCACCTTGGCGAAGCAGAAGTTCACCCAGAGCGAGACCCTCATGCGCGCCCGGCAGGAGGGCGGGGTCGAGGTCGCGGCCCGGTTCCTGGCCGGCCAGCCGACGAATCTTACGAGCGCCTTGGTCAATCTGGCCGACGAGATGCAGGCGGAGGAGACGCGGCTGCTGACGGAACGGATCAATGACCGGACGATGGTCGAACTCAACACCCGGCTGGTTCGATTGCTGGGCAGCGGACTGGCCTTGGTGCTCATGAGCGTGGCGTTCAACACCTCGCGGCGTTCGACCCTGGCGCGCCGGGACGCGGAGGAGGCCCTACGGGTGGCCCACCGCCTGCAGCGGGCCGTGCTGGACGGCACGGTGTTCAGCGTGATCGCGACCGAGACCAACGGCATCATCCGCGAATTCAACGCGGGCGCCGAGCGGATGCTCGGCTACACCCGCGAGGAAATGGTGGGGAAACTCACCCCCGAGGTCATCCATGTCAGCGCCGAGGTGGCCGCCCGCGCCGCCGAGCTGAGCGTCCAGCTCGGCCGGAAGATCGCGCCGGGTTTCGAGGCCATCGTCGCCCGCCCCCAGCTGGGCGAGGTCGATGAAGGCGAATGGACTTATGTGCGCAAGGACGGCAGTCATTTCCCGGTGCTGCTCAGCGTCACGGCCCTGCGGGAGACGAACGGGGAGATCAAGGGTTACCTGGGCATCGCCCAGGACCTGACGGAGCGCCGGAAATTTGAGCGGCAGCTGAAGGGCAGCGAGGAACGCACCCGCCTGTTCGCCGAGCATGTGCCGGCAGCGGTGGCCATGCTCGATCGCGAGATGCGCTACCTGGTGCACAGCGCCCGGTGGCTGGAGGATTACGGCCTCGTGGGCCGGAGCATTCTCGGCCGCAGCCACTACGAGGTTTTTCCGGAGATTCCCGAAAACTGGCGGGCCATCCACCAGCGCTGCCTGGCCGGTGCGACCGAGACGAACGAGGCCGACCGGTTCGACCGGTCCGACGGCAGCAGCCACTGGCTGAGCTGGCGGGTGCAGCCCTGGTATGACGGAGCCGGCGAGATCGGCGGCATCGTCATGTTCACCCAAGACATCACCCAGCGCAAGCGGCTGGAGGAAAGCCTGGCCCTGACGCGCGATCAGGCGCTGGAAACGTCACGCTTGAAGTCCGCGTTCCTGGCCAGCGTGAGCCATGAGATTCGCACCCCCATGAACGGCATCATCGGCATGACCGACCTGTTGATGGACACCCCGCTGAATGACGCGCAGCAGGAGATGGGGCGGGTCATCCAAAACAGCGCCGACAACCTGCTGACGATCATCAACGACATCCTCGATTTCTCCAAGGTCGAGGCGGGCAAGCTGGACATCGCGGCGGTGGAATTCGAGCTGCACCCCCTGGTGGACGAGGTGCTGGCGTTGCTGGCCCCCCAGGCTCAGTTCAAGGAGCTCAAATTGCATTGCGAGTTCGAGGCGCGCCTGACGCCCGTTCTGCTGGGGGATGCCGGGCGCATCCGCCAGGTGTTGCTCAACCTCTTCGGCAACGCCCTCAAGTTCACCGAACGGGGCGAGATCCACATTGCGGTGCGCTGGCAGTCCGAGCAGGGCGAGCGGCTGGGTTTCCGCGTGGAGGTGACGGATACGGGCATCGGCATTCCGGCGGCCATACAAAAAGTGCTCTTCCAGCCCTTCACGCAGGCCGACGGCTCGACGACCCGCCGGTTTGGCGGCACGGGCCTCGGTCTGGCGATCTCCCGGCAGCTCATCGAGCTCATGGGCGGCACGATCGGTTTGCGCAGCGAAGAGGGGCGCGGTTCGACCTTTTGGTTCAGCCTCGAGTTGCCAAAGGCAAAGAGGGAATCGCCGGTCTTCCCTTCTCCGGTAGCAGAGGCCCGGCCGGTGAAGCTCCCCTGGAAAAAAGAATTCCACCTGCTCGTGGCGGAAGACAACCCCACCAATCAACTCGTGGTGCAAGGGCTGGTGGAAAGGATGGGCGGCCAGACCGACTTCGCCAGCAATGGCGCTGAGGCGCTGCAACTGCTGGCCCGGAAGCATTACGATGCCGTGCTGATGGACTGCCAGATGCCGGTGATGGACGGTTACACGGCGGCGCGCCAAATCCGGGCGGGCGCGGTGCCGGGGCTCAACCCTCGGATCCCGGTTATCGCACTGACGGCATACGCGATGCCGCGCGACCGGCAGAAATGTCTTGAGGCCGGCATGGACGACTACGTAACCAAGCCGGTGCGGGCGGAACAGCTGCAGCAAGCCATCGAGCGCTGCGGGCTGGCCGTGGCCCCAGGGACCAGCGTAACCTCGGCCCCCGCGGTGTCAGATGACGTGCTGCAGGCCGCCCAGATCGAAATGCTCCGCGAACTCCCGGGCCGCAAGCATCCGACGCTGCTGCAGGAGCTGATCGAGCTGTTTTTCGAAGAGACCCCGGCGACGCTGGTGACGTTGCGCGGCATGAGCGACCGGCGGGAGCAATCGGCCACCGCCAAGCTGGCACACCGGCTGGCGGGGAGCAGCGCCGATCTGGGCGGCGGTCGGATGCGGCAGGCGGCTCTCGCGGTGGAGGTGGCGGCCGGCCTGGATGAGTGGGCGGTTATGCCGGACAAGCTGGCGGCCCTGGACCGGGAGTGGCGGCGAATGCAGGACGCCCTCCAAAAACTCCCAATCCAACCCTGCAAAGGTTGAGCCGGGAAAAAGGGGGCGAGCCAGCTGGCCCCCTCCGAGCCAGGTAAAGCCCGCGCGGGCCCTACTTGTTTTCCGCCGCCTTCAACTCCGTCCGGTCGGGCACGGTGGTTTGGAGCAGGTCCTGGACGGATTCGATGATAGCCAGCACCTCGGGATGCCGGGCGGCGAAGGTCAGACGGCGGATGTCCCGCTCGTTCAGCTTGGACTGGCGGACGGTGGCCATGAGATTTTGCACAGCCTGCCCGGTCGCCCGGCTGTAACTGGCCAGTTTCTGGCGGACCGGCCCGAGCGTCTGCGGATCGGCCAGGTCCAGCCCACTGACCGATTCCAGCCAGAGCAGGGCGAGGCTGGCCATCTCGGGGGAATCCGTGGCGTAGCCCATTTTCCCCATCAGACCGGCGATGGTCTTGAACTTCACCTGCCGCCCGCCCTCGACGTTGAGCACGGTGTTGCGGTGACAGCGCGCCAGTTTGGCCAAGGTTTCGTGACTCAGGCCTTTCTGTTCCCGCAGTTTGCGGAAAAAATGGGCGTATTGCATTGCGGAGGGAAATGGAGCGGCCGGGGGTTTTTGTCAACGTGGCGACCGGGCCGCAAAAAGCGCAAAAGAATTGGTTGACATAACATGGGCGCACATAATTCCTGTGTGAGCAGTCATGAAAACCCACCGTCAGGGCCGGACGGGGGCGACTTTCGTTGCCTCCCGTGAAGCGCCCGCCCGGCGACTGCTGGCGACGCTGCGGCAAATCTGCCGGCAATTGCGCCTCGTCCAGCCCGACCGGGCGACCCGGCGGGTCTACCGCGAGGTGGAGCGGGAACTGGCCAAAATGGGACGCCGGTTGCCGGCGGGACCGGTGAAGCGAGGCGGAAGATGAACCGCCCAACGGACAAGCCTGAGCCCTCGCGGGCGCGGATTCTGATTGTGGATGAAATTCCGTCGGTGCGCTGCGTGCTGGGTGAAATCCTGCGCCGTCACGGCTACGAGGTCGACCTGGCCGGGAGCGCACGGGAAGCGCTCCTGCTGGCGCAAAGCGGTCGCTGGGATGCGGTGGTGATCAATCCCGGGCTGCCGGACATGAGAGGCGTTGAGCTCTACACCCGGCTCCATCGGGACAGCGGCCGGGAATGCCTGCCGGTTATTTTCGTCAGCGGCTGTTCGGAGCAGCAGCTGTTGCATGCGCTCCAGGGCGCGCCCCGGGCCTCCTTGCTCGCGAAGCCGTTCAGTGTGCTGCACTTTCTGGGCACGCTGGAGCGGTGCCTGCAGGACGATCCGAGAGAAACTTAACGCCGGAGCGCGGTGCGAACGAGGCGCTGGTCGCCATCGTTCGGCGCGGGCGTCAGGCCCAACGCGGCGCAGAGCAGATTGTAGAGATGGATGTTTTCCACGTCGGGAATTTCCACGCCGCGCCGGAAGACCGGGCCGTGGGCGATGAAGAGTGCACCCATGTTGGGCGTGGCCGGGTCCCAGCCATGGTTGCCGCGGTTGTAGGTGGGCGCGAAGTTCGGCCAGCCGGCCTTGCTCTCGATCATCCAGTGATCGTCGGCGATAAGCACCACGGGCGGAATGCGCGGGTTGGCGCGATAGTGGAACCGCGCCGGCACCTCAGCGCGCACATAGGCCTGCAGGTGCGCCGGGGCCCGGGCCCGGATTTGAGCGACCAGCCCGGCCGCCGTGCCGGATAGCGGCCTCACCCCGCCGTTAGGCCCGGTGGATTCCACCTGCACCTTGGTCACGTCCATCAGGTCCTCCAGAAAAATCACCCGGTCGGTGCTGGTTTCGGACAAGCCGTGGTCGGAGACCACGACCAGACTGGTGGAGTCGCGCAGCCCGAGCCGGGTCAGGCCATCGAGGAGCCGGGCGAGCGCGGCGTCGGCTTCCTGCACCGCGGCAATCGTCTCGGGTGCCTCCGGGCCGTATTTGTGCCCGGCGACGTCAACCACATCCAGATACAGCGCGCTGAACCGCGGGCGTTGTCCGGCGGGCAGGGCCAGCCACTCGAGCAAGCCGTCGACACGCTGGTTGGAGGTGAGACGCTTTTCGAAAGGCCGGTAGAACGACGACCGGCGGCCGTGGATCTCCGCTTCACCGCCGGGCCAGAGAAAGCACGCGCTGCGCACCCCCTGTTTCTCGGCGGTGATCCAGACCGGCTCGCCCTGCTGCCACCAGCGCCCGTCGCCGTTGTCCTCGGAGCTGTTCTTGTTGAACGACGCCTTCAGGGCGGGGTCGAAGAAATTGTTGCTGACGATCCCGTGGTGTTCGGGGCGCAGGCCGGTGACGAGCGTGTAGTGGTTGGGAAAAGTCTTGGAGGGAAAGCTGGGCGTCAGACGCGTGGCGTGGACGCCGGCGGCGGCGAGCTGCCGCAGGGCGGGGGTGGGGCATTTTTTCAGGTAATCCCAGCGGAAGCCATCAATGGAAATCAGAATCAGCTGATCGGCCGGGGCCGGGTTGGGCCGGGAGGTGGTGCAGGACGAAACCAGCAGGAGGACAACGCCCAGAACGAGGGTCAAAGCAGGGAGACGCAATTTCATTGTTCAGCCCCAAGATCGCAAAGGTCG
>JAYVZM010000048.1:0-6838 GCA_043783345.1 Verrucomicrobiota bacterium | reverse complement strand
GGAAGCCTTCCTGCAATTGCTCAAGCACCTGCCAACCCAAACCGGCATGGGGTTCGTGCTCGTGCAGCATCTCGATCCCACCCATGACAGCGCCCTCCCGCAGTTGCTGGCGCCCGCCACCGCGATGCCGGTGGCGGAGGTGGCCGACGGAATGCGGGTCGAACCGGACCACGTCTATGTCATCCCGCCCGACAAAACGCTGACCATCACGGCGGGCGTGCTGCGGCTCGTGCCGCGCGCCGCGGGACCGGCGCCTCCGCACTCGATCGACACTTTTCTCGAATCCCTGGCGCACGACCGGCGGGAGCGGGCGATCGGCGTGATTCTCTCGGGCACGGCCACGGATGGCACCGTTGGGCTGGAGGCGATCAAGAGCGAGGGCGGCATCACCTTCGCGCAGGACGCGTCGGCCAAATACGATTCCATGCCGCTCAGCGCAGTGGCGGCGGGATGCGTGGACTTCGAGCTTTCGGCGGAGGCCATCGCGCAGGAGCTGGTCCGCATCGCGGCGCATCCGTCTGTCGCCGGCCGCACCGCCGGTTCCGCGGCGGAAAGCGGCGCCACCCGCGGGACGCGCAGCGACGGCCAGCCCTCCGCCGATGACGCCGGCGATTACAAGCGGATCCTCCTCCTCGTGCGGAACCACTCCCGGGCGGATTTCTCGCTCTACAAGCCCGCCACCATCCGGCGGCGCATCACCCGGCGCATGGTGCTCAAGCGGTTCCGCACTCTCGCGGCCTATGGAAATTTCCTCCGCGGCAACCCGCGTGAACTCGCCGCCCTCTATTCCGACCTGCTGATCGGCGTCACGAGCTTCTTCCGCAACCCGGAGGCGTTTGAACTGCTGAAACGCAAGGTTTTCATCCCGCTCCTCGCGCAACCGGACGACACCCTGGTGCGCATCTGGGTGCTCGGTTGCTCAACCGGGCAGGAGGCCTACTCCATCGCCATGGCCTTTGCCGAGGCGGGCGGCAGCAAGCCGCGCGCGCGCAAGCTCCAGATCTTCGCCACCGATCTCAACGAAGCGACGCTGGACAAGGCGCGGGCCGGCCTCTACGCGAAGAACCTCATGCAGAACGTCTCGCCCGAAAGGCTGGCGCGTTTCTTCGTGCCGGAGCCGGCCGGTTATCGCGTCCGCAAGGAATTGCGCGAGACCGTCGTTTTCGCGCGCCACAACGTCCTCCAGGATCCGCCGTTCTCGCACGTGGATCTGATCACCTGCCGCAATCTGCTGATCTATATCGAGACGAGCCTGCAGAAGCGCATCGTGCCGATGTTCCACTATGCGCTCAACCCGGGCGGCGCCCTCTTCCTCGGCGCGAGCGAATCGGTGGCGGGATTCACCGACCTGTTCGAGCCGTTCGACAAGAAGCACAAACTTTTCGCCAGGAAGCCGGGGAAAACCGGCGGGGACCAGCCGCCGGCGGCCGGCACGCGGCATCCGGGCGGGGAAAAAACGCGGCCGGCCCGGCTGCCGCCGACGGCCCCAGCCGGCTTCCCCCCGCCCGGGCTTCAAGCCCAGCGCGAAGCGGACCGCCTGACGCTCAACCAATTCGCCCCGCCGGGCGTGCTGATTGGCGACGACCTCCATGTCCTCCAGTTTCGCGGACCGATCGGCGCTTATCTGGAGCTCCCGCGCGGCAAAGCCAGTTTCGACATCCTCAAAATGGCTCGGGATGGTCTGATGTTGCCGTTGCGCGCGGCGATCAACCGGGCACGACGGGAGGGCAGGACCGTGCGCAAGGAGCGCATCATTTTCAAACACGACGGCGACACCCGCCTGGTGACGGTCCAGGTTTCGCCGTTGCACAACCTGAAGGAGCGTTTTTTCCTCATCCTCTTCGAGGAAAAAGCGAAAAACTCCTCCGCCAATGCCCCGGGGTCGTCTCCTCCCCCGTCCGGGCCGCCGCCCACCGCCCGGCGCCTCCATTATCTCGAAAACGAGCTGGCGAAGGTCCGTGACTACGTGCAGATGGTCCGTGAACAGAACGAGGCGGCCTACCAGGAACTTCAGGCCTCCAACGAGGAGGTCACCTCCGCCAACGAGGAACTCCAAAGCCTCAACGAGGAGCTGGAAACCTCAAAGGAGGAGCTCGAATCCACCAACGAAGAACTCATCACCCTCAACGAGGAGATGATCCACCGCAATTCGGAGCTGAACCGCCTCAACGCCGACCTGCGCAACCTTCACGTCAGCATCAACACGGCGATCGTCGTGTTCAACCACGATTTGACCGTGCGCAGTTTTACGCCGCTGGCGGAAAAGGCCCTCAACTTCCTGCCCGCCGATATCGGCCGGTCGCTGGGCGGAATCCGCCACAACCTGGTTCTCGCCGCCGTCGCCGACAAGCGCCCCCGGCAGCAAGCCGTGGCCGACGACGCCCCACCGCGCCGCCTCGAGGATCTCGTGCAGGAGGTCGTCGACACGGCGAAAGTGCGCGAGTGCGAGGCGCGGGACGGGGCAGGCCGCTGGTATTCCCTGTGCGTGCGGCCCTACGTGACGGAAGACGACCGGATCGACGGCGCGGTGCTCGTGCTGGTTGACATCGACCGCCTCAAACACGCCGAACATGAGGCCCAAGCTGCGCGTGACTACGCCGAGGCCGCTCTGCGCACCGCCCGCGACCCGCTGCTGGTGCTGCACGCGGACTTCCGGGTGAACACCGCCAACGAGGCCTTCTACCGGGTCTTCAAAACCTCCCTGACCGACACCGAGGACCACCTCCTGTGGGATCTGGGCAACGGGCAGTGGGACCATCCCCGCCTGCGGCAGGGGCTGGAGGAGGGCCTACCCCGCAACGACTTTTTCGACGACCTGGAGATCACGCGCGACTTTCCCGGTCTGGGCCGCCGCACCATGCTGCTCCACGCCCGCCAGTTCGACGCCGTGGCCGGCACCCCGCGGATGATCCTCCTCGGCATCGAGGACATCACAGAACGCAGGGAAGCCGAAGCGAAGTTGCAGGAGAGCGAAACCCGCTACCGCACCCTCTTCAATTCCATCGACGAGGGCTTTTGCATAATCGAATTGATCCATTCCCCCGATGGACGCACCGAGGACTACCGGTTCCTGGTGGTCAACCCCAGTTTCGAGAAACAGTGCGGCCTGCTTGACGCGCCGGGCAGGCGGATGCGCGAACTCCACCCGTCGCACGAAGCGCATTGGTTTGAGATTTACGGGAACGTCGCGCGCACCGGCGAACCCGTGCGCTTCGTGAACGAAGCCCGGGCGCTGGGCCGCTGGTTCGACGTCTATGCCTTCCAACTCGGCGGGCGCGACAGTCCCCGCGTCGCCATTCTCTTCAAGGACATCACCACCCTGCACCAGGGCGCGCTCGAGCTGGAACGCGCCCGGGACGAGGCCGTGGCCGCCTCCCGGGCCAAGGACGAATTTCTGGCCGCTCTCTCGCACGAGCTGCGCACGCCGCTCAACCCCGTCCTGATCCTGGCCAGCGACAATGCTTCGAACGGCGGCCTGCCCGAGTCCGTGCGGGCGGATTTCGACACGATCCGCAACAATATCGGCCTGCAAGCCCGGCTGATCGACGACCTGCTGGACATGACGCGCATCTCCAGCGGCAAACTTCGCCTCGAGCTGCAGGCGTGTCACCTGCATGCCGTGCTCCGGGACGCGATCGCGATTGTGCGCTCCGATCTCGACGCCAAACACCTGCGGCTCTCGCTCGACCTCGCCGCGCCCCAAGCCGGCGTCAGGGGCGATCCGGTGCGGTTGCAGCAGGTGTTCTGGAACATCCTGCGCAATGCCATCCACTTTACGCCCGAGGGGGGCTCGATCACGGTGGCCTCGCGCGCGACGGCCACCGGCGACAGACTGGTCGTCACAATCACCGACACCGGCGGCGGCATCGCCACCGCCGATCTCGAGCGGATCTTCGGCACCTTTGTGCAAGGAGACGCGGCCGTGGGCGCGGACCGCCGGTCCGGCGGTCTGGGTCTCGGACTCGCCATCTCACGCAAGATGGTGGAGCTGCATGCGGGATCGATCCACGCCACCAGTCCCGGCCGGGGACATGGTTCGACCTTTTTGCTCGAACTGCCGCTGGACCCTCGCGCCGAACAACTTTCCCCGCGCCCCGCCGCGCCGGCGGCCACGCCCTCCCCCGGCCCCGGCCGCTCCGGCCGCCTCCTGCTGGTGGACGATCATGACGCGACGCTCACCGCGATGCGGAGGGTGCTGGAGCGCCAGGGCTATCAGGTGCGGACCGCCCGTTCCGTCGCGGAAGCCGCCCAAGTCGCCCATGACCATCCCCTCGATGTCCTGATTTCCGACATCGGGCTGCCCGACGGCGACGGCTATTCGCTCATGTCCGGCCTTCGTGCAAGGCATCCCGCGCTGCAGGGCATCGCCCTGAGCGGCTATGGTGCCAAGGCCGACGTGATGAAAGCCGGCGAGGCCGGTTTTGCCGAACATGTGACCAAGCCGGTGGAAATCGGCGCCTTGATCCGGGCGCTGGAGAAGGTGACCCGCGGCGGGCCGCCGGGCGTTACGGCTACTGCCCCGGTCCGTTCTTCGCCTTGAACGGCCCGGGCGGCGCTGGCGCGGCGGCATAGACGCTTTCGATCACATTCTCGAGGGTCCGGAACGTCACGGGTTTCGTCAGGTGCCCGACGAAACCGGCGTCGCGGCTGCGCGCGATGTCCTGCTCCATGCCGTAGCCGCTGAGCGCGACACCCTTCAGGCCGTGGCGCGCCTTCAGTTCCTTCATCAGGTCGTAGCCCGTGCCATCCGGCAGCCCAAGGTCGGAAATCACGAATTCGAACTCCTGGGTCGCCGCCGATTCGAGCGCATCCGCGATCGTGCCCGTGGCCACCGTCCGATAATTTCGCTGGGTCAACAGATTGGACAGCACGGAACGGGTGGGCTCGTGATCCTCCACGAGGAGGATAGGGCGCAGGCTCCGCGGCGCCGCTCCCGCCGGCGCGGGCGCCCGGACCGCTTCGTCCGCGGCGGCGCCCGGCGCGGCGCCCGGCAGCAAGGCGTGCGAGGCGAGGGGAATTCGGATGACAAACGTCGAGCCTTGGTTTCGTCCGGAGCTGAACGCCGTCACACGGCCCGAATGCAACTGGATCAGCATTTGCGAGATCGCCAGGCCGAGCCCGAGCCCGCCGAACCGGTGCGAGCCGCCGAGTGCATGGTCCCCTTGGGAAAAGGGCTGGAAGACGCGCGCCAGCTCCTCCGGCGTCATGCCGATCCCATCGTCCGTGATCGCGACGGTGATCTCCTCCGCGTCGGGTCGCGCATGGGTCTCGACCCGGATGTGCCCGTTGGGCGGGGTGAACTTGACGGCGTTCTTCAGGACATTCCAGAACACCTGCTGCAGGCGGGCGGAATCGGCCAGGGCGATCGAGGCCGCCGCCCCCCAGTCGAGCCGCAGCGCGAGGTTCTTTTCGCCGAGGTCGGGCCGGATGGTGGCAACGGCATCCGCGAGCACCGCATGCACGTCCACCTGCTTGAGGTCGAGCGCCAGCTTGCCCCGCGTGATCCGGGTCAGGTCGAGCAGATCGTCGATGAGCCGGGCCTCGAGCAGGGCGTTCTTGGCGATGCAGGAGAAATCCTCGCGCACTTCCTCCGGCAGATTGGCGTTGGCCGCCGCCGCGCTGGCCACCAGCAGCACCGGGCTCAGCGGCGTGCGCAACTCGTGGGACAACGCCGCCAGGAAATCATCCTTGGCCCGGGAGGCGGCCAGGGCCTCGTCGCGCGCGCGCGCCATCTCCTGCTCGGCGCGCTTGCGCGCCGTGATGTCGGAGATCACCGCCACGACGCCCGAGGCCTCGCCGTGGGCCGGGCGCTCCGGCTCATAGACGATCTGCATCCAGCGGGGGCCCAGCTTCTCGTCCGGGATTTCCACCTCGAAGTCGACCCGTTCTCCCGTGAGGGCCTGGTCGAGATAACGCTGGCAGGCGGCGTAGGCGGCCGGCCCCATGATCCGCGCCATGTCGGCGCCCACGATTTCGTCCGGATTCAGCCCATAGCGCGCGGCGTAGGCGCGATTGACGAAGCGGAAACGATGCTGGCGGTCGACATGCGCCAGGTAGACGGAAGCGCGGTCCGCCACCAGGCGCAACTGGCTTTCGCTTTCCTGCAGGGCCGCGTTGGCCGCGGTGAGTTCGTTGGTGCGTTGCAGCACGCGGGTCTCCAGTTCCTGGTTGACGCGCCGCAGCGACTCCTCCGCCCCCTGCCGCTGGGCGATCTCCCGGGCCAGCGCCTGGTTCATCCGGAAAAGGTCGACGAACACGGCGACCTTCGCCCGCAGCACCTCCGGGTTGACCGGCTTCGTCATGTAATCCACCGCGCCCATCTCGTAACCCTTCAGCACATATTTTTCGTCCTGATAGTAGGCCGTGAGGAACAGAATCGGGATGTGCTGGGTGCGCCGGCGCTGCTTGATCAGGTCCGCCAGCTCGAGCCCGTTCATCCCGGGCATGTTGATGTCGAGCACCAGCACGGCAAATTCCCCCTCGACCAGCGCCAGCAGGGCCTCGTCGGCGGAGGCGGCGCGCACCAGCCGGTAGTCCGGCACGTAGAGGATGCTTTCGAGGACGTCGAGATTCCTCACCTCGTCGTCCACGATCAGGATGTTGACCGGGCTCTTTTTCCGGGCGGCCGGTTCCGGAGCCGGCGGATGGTCCGGGCGGCCAAACGGACTCTGCGACGAGGAGGCGGACATGGGCGGCGGAATCAACGGTAGAGCCATATCCGGAGCAGGGAGAGGAGTTCGTTCGCGTTGACCGGTTTGGCGATATAGTCGGAAGCGCCCGCTGCAAGGCATTTTTCACGGTCGCCTTTCATGGCCTTGGCGGTGAGCGCCAGGATGGG
>JAYVZM010000047.1:0-6839 GCA_043783345.1 Verrucomicrobiota bacterium | reverse complement strand
GTCCGACATCCACGTCGAGCCGATGGAAAAGGACCTGCTGGTCCGCTACCGCATCGACGGCATATGCTCCGAGAAGATGCGCCTGCCCAAGCAGGTCTCTTTCGCCATGGTCGCCCGCCTGAAGATCATGTGCAACCTCGACATTTCCGAGCGCCGCCTCCCGCAGGACGGCCGCATCGTGTTCAAGCAATACACGAAGAAGAACGTCGACGTTGACCTTCGTGTCTCGACCGCTCCGCTCAATCACGGCGAAGGCGTCGTGATGCGTATCCTCGACTAGCAGAAGTCCACGCTGCCGCTACCGGCGCTGGGTTTCACCGAGGAGAATCTCACGAAATATCGCGAGTGCATCCGCCAGCCTTACGGCATGATTTTGCACTGCGGCCCGACGGGCTCCGGCAAGTCGATGACGCTCTACTCGGCGCTCAACGAGATCAACACGCCCGACGTCGTCATCCGCACGGCGGAGGACCCGATCGAATACACGCTCGCCGGCATCAACCAAATGCAGATGCACCGGCAGATCGGCCTGACCTTCGCCACGGCGCTGCGTGCGTTTCTCCGCCAGGACCCCGACATCATCCTCGTCGGCGAAATCCGCGACAAGGAGACGGCGAACATCGCCGTCGAGGCCGCGCTCACCGGCCATTTGCTGATCAGCACGCTGCACACCAACGATGCCCCCAGCACGGTCGCGCGCCTGACCGACATGGGCATCGAGCCGTTCATGATTTCCTCCTCGCTCGTGTGCGTCTGCGCCCAGCGCCTCATGCGCCGCGTCTGCAAGGCCTGCCGCGTGGCCTATGAGCCCGACGGGCGCGAGAAGGACATCCTGCAGCGCGCCATCGGCTGGAGCGGCCAGATTTACAAGGCCAGCCCTACCGGCTGCCCCAAATGCAACAGCACCGGCTACAAGGGCCGCGTCGGCATCCACGAACTGCTGGTGAACAACGAGGAGCTGATCGAGGCGATCAACAAGGAGGCCGAGACCGCCGAGCTAAAGCGCATCTGCATGAAGAGCGGCATGAAGACGCTCCACCAGGACAGCGTCTTCAAGGTGAAGGAAGGCCTGAGCACCCTCGCCGAGGCACTCGGCACCGTGCCGCAGGACATGGAACTGCGCGGCACGAAGAAGTGATACCGGCGAGCGATTCGATGCCGAAATACAATCTGACTCGCCGCGGATCAGGCTGATCGCCGCGGAGGCCTCGGGAGGATTTGCCTTTGTCCGCGTTGATCTGCGTAATCCGCGGCGAAACTGATGCACTACTGGAGCGAGTTCCTGACGATCGTGGTGGCGCACGCGCTCGCCGTGGCCAGCCCCGGGCCGGACTTCGCCCTCGTCCTCAAGCAAAGCCTCGCGCACGGCCGCCGCACCGCCCTCTGGAGCAGCGTCGGCATCGGCTGTGGCATCTCGGTGCACATCCTTTATTGCCTGCTGGGCCTCGGCTATTTTCTCAAAAACTCGCCGGAGACCCTGACCGTCGTCAAATACCTCGGCGCGGCCTACCTGGCCTACGTCGGGGTGCAGGCGTGGCGTTCGCCGCCGCGCACGGGCGATCTGGACCTGACCGACGAAAGGAGGGCGGCGCCGACGAGTCGCGCGGCCTGGACGACCGGCTTTCTCGTCAACGTGCTGAACCCGAAGGCCGCGCTGTTTTTCCTTTCGCTGTTCCCGCTCGCGGTCAGCGTCACCACGCCGAAGCTCATCCAGGCGGGCTACGGCCTCTGGATGACCGTGGCCACGGCGGCGTGGTTCTGTTTTGTCTCGGTCGTCTTCACCCGGCGGGAGGTGCGGCAAAAATTCCTCCGGCACGGCCACTGGATCGATCGCGCGCTCGGGGTGGTCTTCCTCGCGTTTGCCCTCAGCCTGGCGCTCGCGTCACTGCAATGAGCCGCCGCTTCCGTCGCTCTTCTTCACGGACGCTTTCGTGATGGGCGACACGGTCTGACCGGTGTCGAGGTTGACCACCCAGAAATCGCAAAAGCTATTGTGCCCGAAAAGCTGGGCATCGGTCGTGAATTTCAGTTCGTAGCGGGCGTTGGCGGCGGCCTCCAGTTCCAGGTTCGTCCGGGCCGAAAAGACCCCGCGGACGAAAGCGACGGTCAGAGTGCGGCGGCCCGCCTTGAGTTCGAGGGGAGTGCTCCAGCCTTTCCGGCCGGCGACGACCGGCACGCCGTCGATCGCCGCGACAAACGTCGTGAAGTCGTCGAGCAGCAGGCTGGATTCCTCCGAGCCTTTGATCACGGCGGTCCCCGCCGGCGCCGACGGCCGGTCCGAATCCATCGGCGTGGACCGAACGGAGGGAACGAGGGGAGAGGGGGAAACGGGGGCAGCCGATCGCGGTGTCGTGGAGCAGCCGGAGAACAGCAGAACCAGGACACAGCCGCCCGGCAGAATAAGTTTTTGCAACCTCATGGGAACGGAATCTCGCGCAGTCGGTTGGACCGGGTGCGGATTGGCCACACCAGCCAAGCGGCCTGATCCGGCGTTGGCAAGCGCGGCGGGCGCACCGGCCGACGATCGGCCGAGCCATTCCTAGGCCGGAGCCACGGGGGGCGAGGCTTCCCGCCGGTCGCTCATCACGCAAAGCAGGCTGCCGGCGTAAGCGGCGATCACGAGCAGGGAAAGATGCTGGCTCCCGACAGCCATGCCGAGATATTCGGAGAAACCGCCGACCATGGCCCCGATCAAGTTCGCTCCGAACAGCGCGGAGGGATTCGCGGCATCACGGAATCCCGTGGAGAAAATCAGGCCGGCGAAAAACACGGGGAGCGGCACGGCGAGGAGCGTCCACAACAGGCGCCCCGTGAAGCCGAGGGTCAGGATCTGTTCGCGCGGCACCAGGCAGAGCAGCGCCAGCGTCACGAACAGCGGGACATAGAGCCGGAGGGAGAAGCGCGGCAGGCGGCTCGCCGTGACATTGGCGGCGAGCACCATCAGGAGGACGCCGGTGACCACGATCAACGTCACCAGCCAGGTGGCGCCGAAATAGAGGGAACAGTCGGTGATGCCCTTCGTTTCGAGCAGCAGAAAGCCCATGCCCAGCAGGGCGAAGTGGGCGTCACTGCGGCCGAAGGACCGCCCCCGCAGCGCGCCGACCGCCAGCAGCGAAAGCGCGAGCAGGCCGCCGATCACGATCAGGTAGTCGGTGGGCACGGTCTTGCGCGCGAGGTAGAGGTAGGGCCAGTCGTCGGTCGCGGAGTCGACTTGGGGGATGCCGGGCATCGTGGCGAGCTCGAGCCCGTTGACGGTCGGGGGCGGCGGAGCCGGGAGCCGGCCGCGCGGCACGCAGAACACCACATGGCCCGGACCCACGTAGAACACGGGGACGCGGCCGGTGGCTTCCACCACCATGCGGTAAAGCTTCAGCAGCACGAAATGCTGCCCGTAGCCGAAGGAAAGGGTGAGAACGCCCTGGTCGTTCAGCAGCCCGTAGGCGGTGCGGATGCTCTCGACCGTGTAGACGAACCCGTCCAGCCGCAGGTTGCTCATGGAACTGAACAGCGCCTGCGAATCGAGATAGCCGAACGTGACCAGGTCATAGCCCGGCTTCGCTTTGGAAATGAAGGAGCGGGCGTCATCGACGTGGAGTTCGACGCGAGGATCGGCGTAGGGGGCGTCGGCATTGAAACGGCGCGAGAGGGCGGCCACGACCGGGTCGATCTCCACCGCATCGATATGGCTGGCCCCGGCGGCCAGGGCGCCCTGCACGTCCGCCCCGCCCCCGGCCCCCACGACAACCACCCGCGCGCGCGGGCCGGCCAGGACATAGGGGATCCGGTATTGCGCCTGCTGCTTCGCGGCCACCTCCGCCGCCCGTGAACCCGGCGTGTAGCGCGTCGGATTTTGCGAGGCGTCGATGTGGTAGAAATCCTGGTTGACGCTGACGATGTAGAGGGGCGGATCGTGCATCGTGGCCAGGTCAGACGGGGCGTTCGTGACGGCCTGCTTCGTCGCCGCGTCGCGCACCACGATGTGGTAATAAGGGGACCAGAGGGTGGCGCGGTCATTGGCGGCAAACATGCCGAACAAAACCAGCAGGAACACGGGAACGCTCCAGCTCCAGCGCCGCCCAGGCATCAGGCCCAGGTAGAGCAGCATGACCCCGATCATGCCCGGCACCGGCGAGAAATGGAGCAGCGAAAACAGGCCGAAACAGAGGGTGCCGCACAGGCTGCCCCCGAGATCCCACGCGTAGGCGGTCAACCGGGGCAGGGTGCCGAAGAGCACGCCCATCTGCTGGCCCACGGGGACAAAGACCAGCGCGTTGGCGACAAAGAGTCCGAACAGGATGGCATAGTTGGTCAGCTGCAATTGCGCCGCACCAAAACGCATCTCCGCCCCGCTGGTTCCCAAGACCAGATGCCGGCACAACAGCAGCGCGCCGATGTCGATGGCTAGCAAGACCGGAAACCAGCCGAAAAGGCGCCATTTCCTTCCACTGGCCATCGCCCCCACGCCCAGGCCGAGAAATGAACTCAGCAGCATCAGGTTGGCATAATAGGCGACCAGCCGCACGACGGACGGCACCCACCGGATCACCATCAGCTCGAGGAACAGCGCGGTGAACGAGAGGATGAACATCTGCCACTTGGGAGGTATTTTCTCGGAAAGATTCATCATGGTGGGTTCAGACAAAGACCGCCCCGCCGAGGAGCTGCTCGCCGTCATAGAAGGCCATGATCTGGCCGGAGGCGAGCGCGCGTTGCGGGGAGGCGAATTTGACGTGCGCGGCGTTGCCGCCCTCGGGCGTAAACTCGATGCCGACGCGAGGGTCGCGATAGCGGACCCGGCATTCGAGCCGGCGGGGGGCCGCGATCGGCTCGCCGATGAAGCTGACGCGGTGCACGCGGCATTCGTTGGCCCAGAGCCCGGGAGCTTCGGGACCGTCGAAGGCGACGAGCAGGGCATGGTCGCTCGCGCGCTTGCCGGTGACCACGTAGGCCTTGTCGTCGGTGTTCGATGGGATGCGGATGCCGCGGCGCTGGCCGATGGTGTAGTAGTGAAGACCGCGGTGCTCGCCGATGACCTTGCCGTCGGTGGCGCGGACGATCGGACCCGGATGCTCGGGCACGTAGGCCTTCAGGAAATCGGCCATCTTCACCTGGCCAATGAAGCAGATGCCTTGGCTGTCCTTTTTGGCGGCGGTGGCGAGCCGGGCGTCGGCGGCGAGACGGCGCAGCTCGGGCTTCGTCAGGTGGCCGATGGGAAAACGGGCGAAGCGGAGCTGCTCCTGCGTGAGCAGCGCGAGAAAGTAGGACTGATCCTTGTTTTTGTCGACGCCCTCGAGGAGGGCGGATTCCTTGGAGGGTGGACTATCAGTCCCGCGAGACATCGCCCCGGAAGCCGCAATCTGCGGGACTGATAGTCCCCCCTCGATTTCCACCCGCCGGGCGTAATGGCCGGTGGCCAACGCGGTGAAGCCCTCGGCCGCCGCATATTTCGCGAAGACGCCGAATTTCACCCGGCTGTTGCACATGGCATCGGGGTTGGGAGTGAGGCCGCGTTGATACCCGTCGAGCAGATAGTCCACGACGAGCCGGCGGTAGTCGTCCATGAGGTTGACCACCCGGAACTCGATGCCGAGCCGGTCGGCCACGGCGCGGGCATCGTCGATGTCCTGCATCCACGGGCAGTGGCCGATGACGTTGTCCTCATTGATCCAGTTCTTCATGTAGGCGCCCACCACCTCGAAGCCCTGCTGCTGGAGGAGCAGGGCGGCGACACTGCTGTCGACGCCGCCGGACAGGGCGACGAGGATGCGTTCACGGGACATGGAGGGAGAGAAACCACTAATGACCGCGAATGAACACCAATTTTTCATGCCCAGAGCCAGTCGTGGGCCAGCGAGCTTGCTCGCGCTGGGAAACAGAGGGCGCGAGCAAGCTCGCTGGCCCACCAGTCAAGACGAAGCTGCCCGCACACCGCGCTTGCGGTGGCGCGACAACTGCTGAAGAACTGTTGCCATGCCTGATTACGCGCATCGCATCACCCGGGCCTGGCTCCTGTCCCCCACCACGGGGGTGATCGAGCTGGATGCCGACTGGACGGGCGAGTCGCTGCCGCTGCTGGCGCCAGGCGACCGGGCGTTTGCCTTCACCGACCTGAGCCCGGCCGCGCCGTCGCTCTACGCGGACGAGGCGGCCTATTATGTGGATGATGCCGGCCAGCTCGTGTTCGTGCTCGATCCGGCAGAGCACAGCTGGATGAATTTCGACGAGATCCCGGTGTATGTGGCGGGCGATTTCAACGGCTGGCAGGCGGCGGTGGGCAAACCCGAGTGGGCCATGGCACCGGGCGAGCTGAACGGCCGCCCGGTCTGGCTGCTGCGCACCCCCGCGGCGCCGCTGCTCACGGACCCGCCGCAGCATTTCAAGTTTGTCACGGGGGACAACCGCTGGATCGACCTGCCGCGCGACGCGTCAAATCTCGCGCCCGACGGCATGGGGCGGCTCAACGGGGCGATTTTCCGCCAGCGCACGGGGCGCAACCTCTTCCAGTTCACCACGGCGCAGCCGGTGCTCTTCAACCAGACGTATTCAGTCGTGCACGTGATCGACGGCCGCGAGGCGGCGAAGACGCGGGTGCGCCGGGGGAAGTTTTTCCATGCGCTGCGGAGCGACCTGCCGCTGGGCGCGCTGGTCCGGAAGGGGGAGACGACCTTCCGGCTGTTCGCGCCGCGCGCCAAGCACGTGCGGCTCTTCCTGTGCGAGAAGGTGGAGGAGCAGGCGCAGGCCTTCGGCTACGAGCTGGATCGGCGCGAGGAGGACGGACACTGGCACGGTGTGTGGGAGGCGCATCTCGACCGCAACCTGCACGGCTGGTATTACTGGTA
>JAYVZM010000046.1:0-6848 GCA_043783345.1 Verrucomicrobiota bacterium | reverse complement strand
CGGCAACGCCGGCACCGCCGCGCGCTTCCTCACCGCCTTCGTCTGCCTGCGGCCCGACGGCGTCTACCACTTCGACGGCGACGAGGCCATGCGCCGGCGTCCGATCGGCGCGCTGCTGGAGGCCCTCGAGTCGCAGGGCGCCCGGGCCAGCGCCCGCGCCTTCCCCTTCACGCTCCAGACCGCCGGCCTGGCCGGTGGCCAGATCGACCTCGACGCCTCCGAGAGCAGCCAGATGTTGTCCGCCCTGCTCATGGTCGCCCCGCACGCGAAAACCCCGCTGACCGTGCGGCTCAAAGGCGCGACCGTTTCCCGGCCCTTCGTCGAGATGACCAACCGCATGGTCGCGCAGTTTGCCGCCCGGCCGGCCGACTACGCCATCGAGGGCGACGCCACCGCCGCCAGCTACTTTGCCGAGCTCACCGTCATCACGGATGGCAGCCTGGACGTCCATGGCCTCAACCTCGCCCCCGACGCGCTGCAGGGGGATATCGAGTTCTACCGCCTCTTGACCGCCCGCGGCCTGATCAAGTCCGGCGCGCACAACGTGGCTGGCGGTCTCTCGCGCCAGGGCGTGATCGCCGATTTCAACGATTTCTCCGACACCTTTCTTTCCCTCGCCGCCCTTGCCCCCCTGCTCGACGGCCCGACGAAGATCTCCGGCATCGCCCACACGCGCAAGCAGGAGACCGACCGCGTCGCCGGCATGGCCCGTGAGCTGACGAAGCTCGGCCAGCACGTCGTCGAGACGGAGGACGCGCTGGAAATCCACCCGCGCCCCCTCACGCCCGGCGTCGAGATCGAGACCTACCATGACCATCGTTTCGCCATGAGCTTCGGCATCCTGGGCTGCCACGACCTCCACGGTGACGGCCGGCCCTGGCTCACCATCAAGGATCCCGCCTGCTGCGCGAAGACCTTCCCGGCATTCTTTGATTTGCTGGCCGGCCTGCGGGAACAATCCGACTAATATGGAACTCAGGAAATCAGGAAAATCTCTGTGGTTTTCCGTTCAATTCCTGCTTTCCTGAATTCAACATGGTTTTTGTTTAATGCCCGTTTCTCCTTTCATCATCATCGCGATCGACGGCGGCGCCGCCTCCGGCAAGTCGTCCTCGTCCAGGATCCTCGCCGACCGGTTCAACCTGCTGCACGTGGACACCGGTTCCTTTTACCGGCACCTCACCTACGAACTGTTCCGCCGCGGCGTGGCGCACGTCGACCTGCCGGCGCTGCAGGCGGCGCTCGCCGGCATGCGCTTCACCACCCGGCTCAATGGACGCTCGGCGCAGATGCTCGTCGACGGCCAGCCGGCGGGCGATGAAATCCGCGGGCAGAGCGTCAACGACCTGGTCTCGCACTACGCCGCCATTCCCGAGGTGCGCCACACGCTGCTCGGCTACCAGCGCGGCCAGGTGGACGTGGCGAAGCAGCACGGCTTCCGCGGGCTCGTCATGGAGGGCCGCGACATCGGGTCCGTGATTTTTCCCGCGGCCGACTTCCGGTTCTTCCTGCATGCCGATCCGGCCGAACGCGCGCGGCGCCGCGCCCGGGAAGGCCGTCAGGATTCCATCGCCGAACGCGACCGGCTCGACTCCTCGCGCAAGGCCTCGCCGCTCGTCGTCCCCGCCGGCGCCATCGACATCGACTCGACGTTCCTCACCCTCGAACAGGTCGTGGAAAAAATGGCGGCGCTCATCGCGGCCAAACTGGGCTGAATCAATGGCCACAAAGCGGCACAAAAATCCATCAAAACGAAGAGGCCGCAGGCCTGCCGCTCGTCTGGATTCTTGTGTCTTTTCGTGACTTTTTGTGGCTAAAAAGATTCCCCATGCCGCGCACTCCTGAAACTGCTATTGTGCAACCGCCCCAACCAACGTGGATATTGGCTGACTGACATTATGCCGCGAGAGCCTGACCACCTGAAGATGACGCCGTTCTACGGCTTCTTCCACTACCTCGCCGGGAATATCCATGCGATGTGGTTTCGGGGCGAAGTGGTCGGCACCGAGAATTTTCCGCGGGCGGGCCCGTTCCTCATCGCCTCCAATCACGCCAGCCATCTCGACCCGCCGCTCGTCGGCAGCCAGATTTCGAAGCAGATGCGCTTCTTCGCCCGCAAAAGCCTGTGGAACAACCGGCTCGCGGCCTGGTGGCTCGACCGGGTGGAAACCATCCCGGTGGAACGCGACACCGGTGACATCGGCGCCATCAAGCGCGTGCTGCAGGCCCTCAAGGAGGACCGGGCCGTCGTGCTCTTCCCCGAAGGCACCCGTTCGCCCGACGGCCAGCTGCAAAAGCCCAAGGCCGGCGTCGGCCTCATGGCCTGCAAGACCGGCGTGCCGGTGGTGCCCTGCCGCGTTTACGATTCGTTCGACGCCTTCGGCAAGGGCCGGCTCTTCCCTCGTTTCGGCACGCCCGTGACAATCGTCTTCGGGGCGCCGATTCCCGCCAGCGATTACGACGATCCCGCCGCCGGCAAGGCCCGCTACGAAACCGCCGCCCAGCGGATCATGGACCGCATCGCGGCGCTGCCGCGCCCGGTCTATGCGGTGATTTAAGCCGGGGCGGTGACGAGCGTGCCCGACCCGACGGCCTATTTTTCGACGAGGCGCTTGAGATTGGCGAGGCCCGTCTGGAAATCGGTTCCGATGAACTTGTCGAGGAACAGGCCGAACCAGCGGTTCATCGGGTTCATGCCCAGGTCGCCGGTGTCCGCCCAGACGAGGCGGACGCCGCCGGCCGCGGGAATGAGTTCCATCGTGCCGGTGGACTGCATGCCGACGTCGGGAAACTCAAGGTGATAGGTGACCTTCGTGGCCGACTGTTCCGTGATGGTCATCTTGCCGCTGCCCTCCTTCTTGCTCTCCCACGACGACCAGGCGCCGACCCCGGTCGTCTGGGTGGAATAGGCCAGCTTCATCTGCGGATCGCGCGCATGCCACGCGCTCCAGGCCTTCCACGCCGGCAGCACTGCCACCTGCGCCAGCACGGCTTCGGGCCTGGCGTCGATCACCACGGAGCGTTCGACGCGGTAGTGGCGGGGCAGGAAGAACGCCACCACCACGAGCAGGAGGACCAGCACGGCCAGTCCGGCGACGATTTTCAACAGGAGTTTCATGGGTGGGTTGAATAGGCGACGGTTTGTCGGCGCGCACGCCAATTCCGACCGAAAGCCGCCCGCGACGGACTGAAGCCGGATTTGGCGCCGCCGATGCGCTCAATGCCAGGCGCCGAGGATCGCGCCCATGAGCGTGAGCGCCACGCCGTGGTAGCCCGCGTTGATGAAGAAGAGCCGGAGAGATTTCCGCTCGAAGAGATACGTCACGCCGAACGACAGTGCCACCCAGCCGAAGCCCGCCGCGGCGCCCGCGAACGTCCCGAACGACAGCGAGGCCTTCGGCCCGATGAAGGCCGCCAGATTGAATGCCATGATCAGTTCCAACACGAACGACACGCCCATGATGCGGCCGGCATCGCCCTTGGCCTTGCAGGATTCCTCGGTGAATCCCATCTCCTGCATCCAGGCGCGGCCGAACAGGGCGGGCGAATACCAGAGGCCGCCGAGCAGGAACGCGCTGACGGTGGCGACGAGGATGGCGAGATAGTTGAAGGAGACTTGGTCGGGCATGGGATGGGGGTTTGAGGTTGCGGAATAAATCTTCGCCACCTGTATTGCCGGGCTGTCGCATGCGCTCCACCGGCCAACGCCTGAAGTCGGATATTTCGTTGCCGAATCCGGACGGCCCGGCTCCCGGGCCCGCCCTGCGCCATTCCGTGCACGACCGGTGGATGCGCCTGCTCGGCTTGCTGCTGCTTGGACTGGTCATCCCGCGGTTTGCGCTGCTGTTCGACAAACTCACCTGGCGCGAAGCCGACTACTGGATCGGCAACGCCTGGTTTCTCCTCGTGGCGGTGGGCATCTGGGAAGGCAACCGGGCGCTCGCCCTCCGCCTCCGCCCGGATCTTGACTGGCTGGTCCAGCCTTTCTGGAAACTCGTCATCTTTGCCGCGGCCACGCTGGTGTGCACCGTGCCCCTCACCGTCGCGGCCGTCTGGCTGTGGCTGCAATACATCAACTCCCCCTTCCCCCTCCTCGACTGGCTCAGCACCATCCGGACGATCGCCACCAACAACACCGTCACCGTCCTCTTCCTCCTGCACGCCTACGAGACGCTCTTCCTCATCCGCGAACGCCACGGCGACCAGCGCCGCCTGGAGCACCTCGAGCGTGCCCGTCTGCAGGCCGAGTTGGAAAACATGAAGGGCCAGCTCGCACCCCACTTTCTCTTCAACTGCCTCAACACCCTGGCTGCCCTCATCGAGCGCGACCCGGCCGCCGCCGCGGAGTTCAACGCCCACCTCGCCGACGTCACCCGCTACCTCCTCGCCCAGAAAAACCGCGACCTCGTGCCGCTGGCCGAGGAACTGACGTTTCTCCGTTCCTACGTCCGCCTCATGGAACTGCGCTTCCCGCGCAGCCTGCGCGTCACCCTGCCGGACATCGACGGCTCCGACACCCGCCGGTTGCCCCCCGCCTCGCTCCAGCTGCTCATCGAAAACGCCATTAAGCACAACCGCCTCTCCGAGGCCGAGCCGCTGGCCATCGACGTCCGCGCCGGGCCCGATTCGATCGTCGTCGCCAATCCGCTGCGACCCAAGACCCAGCTGCCCGCCGGCAGCGGCACCGGCCTCGCCAACCTCCGCGAGCGCATCGCGCTGCTCACCCCCGGCCAATTGGAAATCACCATCGACGCCGGCGAATTCCGCGTGCGGGTGCCGCTCGTGCAAAGCTGAAACAAGTCAACTTCAACACAGAGAGCACAGAGGCCACGGAGAAAAACAAAACCGCTTGTCCTCTGTGATCCCTGTGACCTCTGTGTTAAAAATGACTGATCCCAACATGCTCCGTGTTTTCATCATTGAGGACGAAGCCCCAGCCCGCGAACGCCTCGCGGCATCGCTCGCGAGCATGACGCCGCCGTGCACCGTGGCGGGCGCGGCCGACAGCGTCGCCGCCGCGGAGAAATGGCTGCGGCTGAACCCGGCGCCCGAACTCATCTTCGCCGACATCCAGCTCGGCGACGGCCTCTCGCTCGAACTCTTCCGCGTCGCGCCGCCGCCGTGCCCCGTCGTCTTCATCACCGCGCACGACGACTATCTGCTGGAGGCCTTTGCCGCGCACAGCATCGCCTACCTGCTCAAGCCCGTGAAGCCCGCCGCCCTCGACGCCGCCGTGAAAAAATACCGCGAACTCGGCCGTCATTTCGCCGGCAACCTGGCGACGCTAGCCGCCACTCTCGAAAAGCCGGCACGCCGTCAGCGCATCCTCGCGCAACGCGGCACGTCGTTCCAGCCGGTGGCCGTCGCCGACGCCGCCTACTTTTTCTCGGAGAACAAGCTCACGTTCCTCGTCACCCGCACCGGCGAGAAATGCCTCGTCAACGAGCCGCTCACCACACTGGCGGGTGAGCTCGACCCGGCGCAGTTCTTCCGCGTCAACCGCAACTACCTCGCCCACGCCCCGGCGGTGAAAAGCTTTTCGTCCGTCGGCAAGGGCCGGCTGGCCGTGCAACTGCAGCCGCGCCCCGCGGAGGAGGTGCTCGTCAGCCAGGAAACCGCCGCCGCCTTCCGCGCCTGGGCCGGGCGGTGAGTCTTGGCCTGAGCTGTAGGAGCGGCTTTATGCCGCGATTGCTTCGTGGCCTGAATCCCATCGCGGCTTAAAGCCGCTCCTACAGCTGGCGTGTCAGGCAGCGAATGCCTTGAGTAGCGCGGCCCCCCGATGACTTCGCTTGCTCCTCCCGTGCCATTACCCCTAGCCTAGCCCCACAACGGGCAACCTAACTCCTCCGCCCTCTCCGCGCCCGCCAGGCGCTTGTCGAATGGCTTGCCGCCCCCTAAATAGCCCGCTCTCATGTTCCCGCACTCCATGGCCTGCACTGATTCCTACATTCCGGTCTCCTTGTCGTCCGCCTCTGTCAAGAGCCAGCGCAGCTGTGCCACGTTAATTTTTTCCTCAGTTTGGTTTCTCGCGATAAGCCTGATTGTGGGTTCGTTTCGCAACGGCTTATTGTTTCTTGGTGAAAAAGGGCTGAGTTTGGCAATCTAAGACTATGAAAGTCGTGGCAGTAGAACATACTAGGCGTCGGCAAGGAGAACTCGGCCAGTTCCTGACTGCCGCACCAGTGGCCGACTTCATGGCTTCAATGTTCGGACCACTACCGAGTGTTGTCCGTTTACTAGACGCCGGAGCTGGTGCTGGCGCACTCACCACCGCATTCGCCTCACGCTTGTGTGAAAGAAATGACGGCGTTCGGGCAATCGAGGCAACGCTCTATGAGCTTGACCCGGATATACTGGACAGCCTTTTCGCGACCATGCGCGAATGCCAGCAGCTTTGCGCGGAGGCGGGTATTCAGTTCACATTCGCCATTCACCCAATCGACTTCATTCAAGAAATGTCTGAACGGCTCACTGGCGATTTGTTCAGCACGTTGCCACCGGCCTTTGATACCGCCATTGCGAACCCGCCTTACCGCAAGATCAGCATCGACTCTGCCGAACGCCTTGCCCTGCGTTCCATTGGCGTTGAAACCAGCAATCTCTACACGGGGTTCATCGCCCTTATTCAGCGTCTCTTGGTTCCCGGGGGGCAACTAGTCGGCATTACGCCGCGCAGTTTTTGCAATGGTCCCTACTTCCGTCCGTTTCGCGAGGATTTCCTGAAACACTTTGAGCTTCGACGACTCCATGTATTCGAATCCCGCCAAGCCGCATTCCGGGACGACAACGTCTTGCAGGAAAATATCATCTTCCATGCGGTGAAGGGACGGAAACAGCCTCGAGATCGG
>JAYVZM010000045.1:0-2617 GCA_043783345.1 Verrucomicrobiota bacterium | reverse complement strand
GTTAGGCTTGCTTCGTTGGCTGGAGTGATAGCAGCCGGCGTGCCGGCTGCAAGTCTACATCTTGCCGCCGTAGATGGCGCTCTGGCCGAGCTCTTCCTCGATGCGAAGGAGCTGGTTGTATTTCGCCACGCGATCGGTGCGGCAAAGCGAGCCCGTTTTGATTTGGCCGGCATTGGTGGCGACGGCGATGTCGGAGATGGTCACATCCTCGGTTTCGCCCGAGCGATGGGAGATGACGGCGGTATAGCCGGCCTCCTTCGCCATCTCGATGGCGTCGAGGGTCTCGGTGAGCGAGCCGATCTGGTTCACCTTGACGAGAATCGAATTGGCCGTGCCGGTGTCGATGCCCTTCTTGAGAAACTCGGTGTTGGTGACGAAGAGATCGTCGCCGACGAGCTGTGTGGTGCCGCCGATGGCGTCGGTGAGTTTCTTCCAGGTCAGCCAATCGCCCTCGGCGCAACCGTCCTCGATGGAGATGATGGGATATTTCGCGACGAGTTCCTTATAGAAGGCCACCATCTGCTCGCCGGTGAGGGAGCGGCCGTCGGATTTCTTGAAGACGTAGCGGTTCTTCTCCTTCACGTAGAATTCGGAAGCGGCGACGTCGAGGGCGAGGTTGATGTCCTTGCCCAGTTTGTAACCGGCGCTCTTCACTGCGAGGGCGATGACGTCGAGCGCGGCCTCGGTGGATGCGAGCTTGGGGGCGAAGCCGCCTTCGTCGCCGACGGCGGTGGCGAGACCCTTTTCCTTGAGCACCTTCTTGAGCGAATGGAAGACCTCGGCGCCCATGCGCAGCGCTTCGCGGAAGGAATCGGCGCCCGTGGGCATGATCATGAATTCCTGGAAGTCGATCGGGGCGTCGGAGTGCGCGCCGCCGTTCATGATGTTCATCATGGGAACCGGCAGCACCTTGGCGTTCGGGCCGCCGAGGTATTTGTAGAGGGGCTGGCCGAGCGCGTGGGCGGCGGCATGGGCGGTGGCCAGGGAGACGCCGAGGATGGCGTTGGCCCCGAGCTTGGACTTGGTGGGCGTGCCGTCGAGGGCGAGCATGGTGCGGTCGACGCCGACCTGGTCGGTGGCGTCCAAGCCGGTGAGGGCGGGGGCGAGCTTGGCCTTCACGTTGGCGACGGCGTTGAGCACGCCTTTGCCGAGATAACGTTTCTTGTCACCGTCGCGCAGCTCGAGGGCTTCGTGTTCGCCGGTCGAGGCGCCGGAGGGGACGGCCGCGCGGCCGAGGTGGCCGGAAGCGAGCTTGACGTCCACCTCAATGGTGGGATTGCCGCGCGAATCGAGAATCTCGCGGGCAGTGATGGCGGTTATGGTTGTATTCATACGAAAGGGTGGGGCGCGGCGGGATCGGTCTCCGGTCCGCCGGTGCCGGTCAGGTGTGAGGCGGGCGTGCCGCCCCGACCCAGTAGAGAAATTTCTGCCAGGAGGTGGGCGGCCGGGGGATGAACTCGTCCGGCAGCTGGTTGGCGTGGCCGTGGCGGATGGCGGCGCCGATCGGCGTGCCGCCATTGTAATTGCGGATGGTCAGCGTCGCGTGATTGAGAAACTTGCGCGGGATTTCGTTGAGGTGGCCCTCGACCGCGGCGGCATGCAGCGGGGTGTCGCCGAAATCGTTGCGGGAAATCAGCAGGTCGATGGTCAACAGCTCGGGGGGAATCTGGCCGATGTTGCCCGACTCCGCCGCGGCGTGGATGGGCGTGTGGCCGGATTTGCTGGAGATGACGAGGTTGTCGTGGGTCAGCAGTTCGACCGGGATCTGGTCGAGGTGGCCGGCGATGGCGGCGGCGTGGAGGCAGGTGTCGTGATTGGCCGTCTTGGCGAGCAGGTTTTCCGCGGTGAGCAACTCGCGCGGGATCAGGTCGAGGTGGCCGTTGAACACTGCGACGTGCAGCACGGTTTCGCCGCCGATATTCTGCACGTTGACCGTCTTGCGGTTGATGAACTGCACCGGAAAGCGATCGAGCGCGCCGGTTTCGGCGGCTTCATGCAGGAGGGTGTTGCCATGGTCGGTCATGGTCAGCACGTGCTCGAGCCGGAGCAGGCCGGGGGGCAGCTGGCCGAGGTGGCCGCCGCCGGCCGCCTGGTGGAGCGGGGTGTAGCCGCTATTGGAACGGTTCAGCAGATTTTCCGGCGTGAGCAAGGCGACCGGCACCTGCGTGAGATAGCCATTGCGGGCCGCGAGATGGAGGGGCGTGTAACCGGCGTCGTTCTTGCGGAGCAGGTTCTCCGCGGTGAGCACACCGGCTGGCAGCTGGTTCAGGGAACCGTATTTGGCGGCGAGATGCAAGGGTGTGTTGCCCGAGGAGTTGCCCTTGGAAAGATTTTCGCTCGTGAGAGCCTCCGCTGGCAGCTGGGTGAAGGTTCCCTCGCGGGCGGCGGTGTGATAATCAAATGTGACCATCCAATCGCCGAGAGAAATGGCCGGCGCGGTGGCAGGCAAACTAAAACCAGTCGGTTGCAATGTCGGCCCTCATTTGGTTTGCCAACTTTGCTAACAATCGCAGCCTAACGACCGATGACCACCCCCGGCAAAGATGCTTCTCCCGCCAAGCCAAAGTTGGGCGCCGTGCTGCTCATCGACGACGAGAAACCGTTGCTCGCGCTCTTC
>JAYVZM010000044.1:0-6850 GCA_043783345.1 Verrucomicrobiota bacterium | reverse complement strand
CCGCGGCGGCGCTCGCCGCGGTGCGCCCGGGCCGCCCCGAACTCATGGTCGTGGATCTTTCGTTGCCGCGCGGTTCGGGCCTGGACCTGATAAAAAACATGCGGGCCCAATTTCCCGAGGTGCGATTGCTGGTTTTGTCGATGCACGATGAAGCAAGCGTGGCCGAACGGGCGTTTCGCGCCGGCGCCCACGGCTACGCGGTGAAAGGCGAGTCAGGCCCCCGCATCATCGAGGCCATCCGCACGGTGCTGGAGGGGAAGTTCTATGCGAGTCCGTCGCTGACGGCGCAACTCGCCGGGCGCATTTTCGGCGGTGGAGCGCGCAGTGGCAAAACGCCCGGGGAACTGCTCAGCGACCGCGAGATGGAGGTTTTCCGCCTCCGCGGACAGGGCCGGAGCCCCAAGGAGATCGCCGACCGGCTCGGAGTGAGCGTCAAAACCGTCGGCTCCTACGACGCGCGCATCAAGGAGAAGCTCGGCTTGGACGACGCGGGCGAGCTGGTGCGCGAGGCTGTGCTCTGGCACGATCGGCAGCGGGGGCTGTAGGAGAGCATGACTCCATGAACCAAAGTGCACTGCCTCAGCCCGCCATCCGGCGCGGCGGCTCATTGCGGGGAAGCCGGCCCCGCCTGACCGGACTTTCGCTGGCGCTCGCCCTGGCATTTTCAACCGTCGCGCTTCCGGCCCAGATCCAACCGTCGCTTCCGCCGCCGAGCGCCCTGAAGAAAATGAGCCTGGACGAACTCATGGATATCCAGGTGACGTCGGTCTCCAAGCGGCCGGAAAAACTCTCCGAAGCAGCGTCGGCGATTCAGGTGATCACGGGCGACGACATTCGTCGCGCGGGATCGACCAGCCTGCCCGAGGCGCTGCGGCTGGCGTCGAATCTCGAAGTCGCCCAGGTTGATTCGCGCCAGTGGGCGATCTCCGCGCGTGGATTCAACAATGTTTTCGCGGACAAGATGCTCGTGCTGATCGACGGTCGCACGGTCTATACGCCGCTTTACGCCGGCGTCTATTGGGACGTGCAGGACACGATGCTCGAAGATCTCGACCGGATCGAGGTCATCAGCGGCCCCGGCGCCACGCAATGGGGAGCCAATGCCGTCAATGGCGCGATCAACGTCACAACGAAGAGCGCGAAAGATACGCAAGGCAGTCTCCTCGTCGCCGGGGCCGGCACCGAGCTGCGCAACTCGGACGGGGTGCGTTACGGGGGAAAACTTGCGCCCAATCTCTATTACCGGATCTACGCTAAATACCTGGGCCGCGACGATTCCGTGCGGCCCAACGACCGGAAGTCGGACGATGCCTGGCGCACGAGGCAGATCGGGTTTCGAATGGATTACGACGCGGTCGCGGGTGATGTCCTCACGCTGCAAGGAGACGTTTACAATGGTGACATGAACCGGGTTGGGCCGGACAACATCCGCGTTACCGGCGGCAACCTGCTTGGTCGCTGGTCGCACAAGTTCGCGGAAAATTCCGACGTGAAAATGCAGGTCTACTATGACCGCACGCACCGGCGCATTCCCGGATCATTCACGCAGGACATCGACACCTACGACGTGGACTTTCAGCGGCGGCGGCCGCTCGGACCCGCGCACGATTTCATTTGGGGGTTGGGCTATCGGTTCGTGCAGGACAATGTTATCAACACGCCGGCCAATGCGTTCCTGCCGCCGAAAGTCGGCCGCGAGACGTTCAGTGCGTTCGCCCAGGATGAAATCGCGCTCAGCAAAGACCGGCTGCACCTGACGCTGGGCACAAAGGTGGAGCACAATGATTACACCGGATTCGAAGTCGAGCCGAGTGCGCGGCTTGCCTGGCGGCCGGACATGAAACAGATGGTTTGGGGCGCAATTTCTCGCGCAATCCGCACGCCGTCGCGCATCGACCGCGACCTTTACTCGCCGGCCACGCCGCCGTATCGCATCACGGGCGGCAGCAAAGTGGTCTCGGAAAAATTGATTGCTTACGAAGCCGGGTATCGGGTGCAGCTCGAACCGTCGCTCGCGCTGTCGCTCGCCGCCTTCCTCAACTGCTACGACGATCTGCGCAGTCTTGAGCCGCTCAACCCGCCGCAGGCATTTCCCGTGGCGGCCAGCAGCGGGTTGCGCGGCCGGTCGTCCGGAGCCGAATTGACCGCTGAGTGGCAGGTCACGCCGAGCTGGCGGCTGCGCGCGGGCTGGACTGAATTGCGCGTCCGCAGCGAACCTCAGCCGGGCAATTTGGACCGAAGCGCGCGCGACAGCGTCGCGCGTGATCCGAATCATCAGGTGCTCCTGCGCTCGTTGCTTGATCTATCCGCCAAATGGGAGTGCGACGCCACTCTGCGCTATGTCGCGCCGATCAACCTCCAGGCGGTGCCCGGTTACACTGAGGCTGACCTGCGCCTGGGGTGGCGGCCGACGCCGGCCTGGGAACTTTCGCTGCTCGGCCAAAATCTGCTGCATTCTCATCACCCGGAATTCAACACCCCCGGCGCGCGCCGCGAACTGCAGCACGCCCTTTACGGAAAAGCGTCATGGCGGTTTTGACGATGATTGCGCGGAGCCGCCGCTGGCGGATCGCGCCGCGCCCACGTGCGGCGTGGCTCCTCGGGCTGGCTCTGCTCTGTGCGGTCGCGCCCGGGGCATCCGCGCAAACGCCGGCCTCGGCCGAGTATCAACTCAAGGCGGTGTTCCTGTTTAATTTTGCGCAGTTCGTCGAATGGCCGGCGCGGGCGTTTCGCGAGCCGAAGGCTCCGCTCGTCATCGGCGTTCTGGGCGAAGATCCCTTCGGCGCCTACCTGGATGACGTGGTGAGCGGAGAAAAGATTGGAGACCGCCCCTTGGTCGTCCGTCGCTGCAAACACGCGGAAGACCTCGACGAGTGCCACATTGTTTTTATCAGTCGCTCCGAAGCCAAAAACCTGGGAAATATCGTCGCCCGGCTCAAGGACCGGAGTCTTCTGACCGTCAGCGATGTGGACACGTTTACGCGATGGGGAGGCATGGTCCGGTTCATCATGGAAGGCGGGAAAATCCGGTTCAGGATCAACGTCGAAGCCGCCAAGGCGTGCGGGCTTACGATCAGTTCCAAGATCCTCCGGCCGGGAACGATCGTCACGCCGGGGAAGGACTAGAGCATGACGCCATTACGGAACACACCGATCCGGCAAAAACTGATGACGATGATCCTCGTGACCAGCGGCGTCGTCCTGCTGCTCACATGCGCGACCTTCATCGGTTACGAATTGCTGACGTATCGCCGGGCCGCCGTCCGGCAGCTCGCCACGCTCGGGGAGATGATCGCGGCCGAGAGCACCGGCGCGGTCGCCTTCGAGAACCAGCACGACGCAACGGAAATCCTGGCTGCGCTGAAGGCCGACCGCCACATCGTGGCGGCGTGCCTCTACGACAAAAAGGGCCTGGTGTTCTCCCGCTATCCCGCCGGCGCCCCCGCCGCCGCCTTCCCGACCGCTCCGATGCCCGACGGATATCGTTTCGTGGGCGGACTGCTGGTCGGATTCACCCCGGTGGTGCAGATGAAGGGCAGCGAGCGGTTCGGGACGCTTTATCTCAGTTCTGACATGGAGGCGATGTATGAGCGGCTCCGTCTCTATGGCGGCCTCGTCCTCTTCGTGGTTCTGATCGCGTCGGTGGTGGCCTATGCCCTTTCCCGCATGCTCCAGCGGCAGATCTCGCATCCGATTCTGGAGCTGGCGCAAACGGCGACAGCGGTCTCCGTCCGGCGCGACTACTCGGTCCGCGCCGGCAAACACGGCGAGGACGAGCTGGGCGTGCTGACCGACGCCTTCAATCACATGCTCGCCCAAATCCAGGAGCAAAACGAGGGGCTGGAAAGGCGCGTGCGCGAGCGGACCGAGGAGTTGGAATCGGCCAATGACGAGCTGGAGGCTTTTGGCTCGTCGGCCGCGCACGATTTGCGCACTCCGCTGCGGGCGATAACGGGCTTCGCCGACGTGCTGCTTGATCCACGGGCGAAAATCCCGGTGGAAGAGGCGCAGCGTTACATCCGGATGATCCGCGACGGTTCCACGCAGATGGGCGAGTTGATCAATGCGCTGTTGGCGTTTTCCCGGCTCGGCCGGCAGGCGCTGGCGCGCCAAACGGTCGACCTCACCCAGCTCTGCCGCGATGCTTATATGGAACTTGAACGCGAGAGGGGCGGGCGCCGCATCGAGTTGCTCCTGCAGCCGCTGCCCTCCGCCGATGGCGATCCCGCGTTGCTGCGGGTGGTGTTCGTCAACCTCCTTTCCAACGCGCTGAAATATACCCGTCCGCGCGAGGCCGCCGTGATCGAAATCGGAGTGGCTGAGGGCGGGGATGAAGACGTTCCGGTTTTTTTCGTGCGGGACAATGGCGTCGGTTTCGACATGCGCGACGCCGACAAATTATTCGGCGTGTTTCAGCGGTTGCATCCCACCCACGAATTTGAGGGCACCGGGGTGGGCCTGGCCACGGTGCGGCGGATTATCGCCCGCCACGGGGGCCGCATCTGGGCCGAGGCGGCGCCGCAGGACGGGGCGGCTTTTTTCTTTACGCTGTCGCCGGGCGCCAGCGCGGCGCGGCGAGGCGTGGCGACGACATAAGACGTCCGGCACGGCGTCTTCCGGGCTTGCTCTGCGGCGTCTGGGCGGGGAAGGGTGTTCCGTGGCCAAATCCTCCTACGACCTCGTCATCCTCGCTGCGGGCATGGGCAACCGTTTCGGCGGGCTCAAGCAAGTGCAGCCCGTCGGTCCGGCCGGCGAACTCATCGTCGAGTATTCCGTCTACGACGCCCTCCGCGCCGGCTTCGACCGGCTGGTGCTCGTCATCCGCAGGGAGATGGAGGCGGAGTTCCGGGCCACCATCGGCCGGCGGCTCGAGTCGCGGATCGAGGTGCGGTATGTGTTTCAGGAGATCGCGGCTTTTGCGGGGGGAGCCCGCTCTCCGAGCGGGCTGAACCTGCCCGGAGGGCAGGTTCCACCCCGGACGAAGCCGTGGGGCACGGGGCACGCCGTGCTGGCGGCGCACGCGGCGGTGGAGCGGCCGTTCGCGGTCACCAATGCCGACGATTTCTACGGCGCCGCGGGCTACGCCGCGCTGGCCGCGCATTTCGCCGCGTCGAAGGACTACGCGCTGGTGGGTTATCCGCTGCAGCAAACGCTGTCGGAGCACGGGACCGTCAGCCGCGGCCTCTGCACGACCGACGAGGCGGGCCGGCTCCAGCGCATCACCGAGATTTCCCGGATCGCAAAAACCGCCCACGGAGCCAAATACACCGAGGACGACGGCCTGGTGCACCTGTTGAGCGGGGAGGAGAGGGTCTCGATGAATTTCTGGGGCTTCACGCCGGCGGTGTTTCCGCAGCTGGCCAGGCTCTTCGCGGAATTCCTGGCCGCCCGCGGGGGCGACCCGCAGGCGGAATTCTACCTGCCGACGGCGATCAGCGCGCTCAACGAGCGCCACGAAACCGGCGTGGCGCTGCTCGCGAGCAGCGATGCGTGGTTCGGGCTCACTTACCGGGATGACCTGCCCGCGGCCCAGGCGGCGATCGCCTCGCTCGTGGCGGCCGGGAAGTATCCGTCGCCGCTGTGGGGGTGATGGGGAGTGACAAGTGATGAGCGGGTGCGGGGCTGGGTGACTTTGCCTGTCACCGGTCACTCATCACTCGTCACTGTATTCTTTCAGCAACGCCTGCATCTCCTGCGCAGGGTCGTCGTGGTTTTGGGTGAGGGCGAGTTGGAGCGCCTGTTCCAGCCAGGGCCTCGCTTCCGCCTTGCGGCCGAGCCCGAGCAGGGCCTTGCCGAGGAGGATGCGGGCCAGCATCCACTCGGGCTTCTGGTTGGCGCAAAGGATCAGGTGCTCGAGCGCGTCGGCGGGCCGGCCCTCGTTGAGCAGGGCCTGCGCAAGACTGAAGCGGAAGAGCTCGTTGTCCGGCTGCCGGGCAACGAGAGCCGCGAATTGTTGGGAGCGGGACATGCTAAAATTTCCCGCGGATTACGCTGATGGGCGCGGATAGTTGCACGATGCCTGAGCAGTCCGAAAGGTTTGGGAATCCGTGTTCATCCGTCTCATCCGCGGTAAAAGCCTTCCGACTCGGCTCAATCGAAGAACAGCAGGACGGCCGTGGCGTTGTCGAGGCCGCCGCGCTGGTTGGCGAGTTCGACGAGCCTGGACGCCGCCTCGGCGGGTTCCTTGGCCTGCTCGAGGATGTCCCGGATCTCCGCGGGGGCGACAAAGCGCGTGATGCCATCGGTCGCGAGCAGGTATTTGTCGTGCGGGAGGACGGGGTGGGTGAGGCACTCGCCCTCGAGCGGCGGTGGCTGGCCGATGCAGCGCGTGAGGGCGTTGCGGTTTTCCATGAGCATGGACAGGGGCTCACCGCGGGCGGCGCGGTCCCTCATTTCGCTCTCCACCGTATGGTCGTTCGTGAGTTGCTCCAGGGCCTTTGAGCGCAGGCGCCAGGCCGAGGAATCGCCGACATGGCCGATGTGCAGCTTGACGCCGATCAGGTGGGCAAAAGTGAGCGTGCTGCCGATGCCGTATTGCGGGCTGAGCACCCGGCCGAGCGCGAAGACCTGACGGTTGATCTCGGTGAGCACCTTCGCGTAGTCGATCTTTTGGCCCGCCGGCAGCTCGTTGAACATTTTTTCCAGGACCGCGATGGCCAGCTGACTGGCTTGCGCTCCCGAGGGAAGCCCCCCGATGCCGTCGGCGACCGCGTAGAGGTGGTGCACGTCATCGCTCAGAAAACTGTCCTCATTTTCCGGGCGAACCCGGCCAATGTCAGTCAGAGCGAAGGAGCGCAAATTCATTTGGAAGAACCAGACTACAGGGAGCCTTTGCTCAAGGGAAAGGCCT
>JAYVZM010000043.1:0-2629 GCA_043783345.1 Verrucomicrobiota bacterium | reverse complement strand
ACCGGCGCTTGCTCGTGCGCGTGCCCTCCGCCCGGAGATCCTCGACGATCCGCGGCACCCCATAGGTGCCCCGGCTGGCCCGATGGGCTGCGGTAATTTGCGCGGTGAGGGCCGCATCCTCGCGCTGCCGGGGACTGGGCTGCGGCTGGCGACAGCGATAATAGCCACTGGGCGATACGCTCAGCAGTTCACACATGGGCGGCATGTTCAAATAGCGCTGAGCCGGCCCCGGGCAGCTGGGGACAGCTCGGTTTCCTGCAGCGGCGGTCTATAACAGCCAGGAACATCGCGGCACGCGCGACGGCGGCCATCATCCTTCGCCAAGGCTATGGACGACAGGTAGACCGCCGCTACAGGTGCATCATATTGAAGCGTCTCAGGGAGCCGTCAGCGTGAGCAGCGCTTCACCCGGCGGCAGCGTGGCCGTGGATGCCGCGCCGTTGGGCCAGCGCACGTTGATTTTGCGCGGAGGGTTGCCCTCGGGGTAGCCGAAGAAACACCCGGCGGTGGACTGGCTGAAATAACCGCCGCCAGCCTGCACTTCGCTGGTCTGGCTGGAGCCATCGGCCAATTCCACGGTGATGCGGGCACCCACGGCGGTGGGGTTGCCGGTCGGGCCCTTGAGCCTAATGCCGAATGAGTGCCGGCCCGCCGCGCCGCCGTTGCGGAAGGCCAGCGTCGTGCCGTTGTTGCGCGAGACGATAAAATCCGGCCAGCCGTCGCGGTCGAGATCGAGCACGACGAGGGCCTTGGCATCGCCGCGCACCAGCAGGCCGCTCGACGCCGGGCCGCGCGGCACGAAGCCGCCCTTGCCGTCGCCGCACAGCAGCAGGCCGAGGCCGCTGTCGAAACGGCCCACGGCCGGGATCGGCGCGTAGGAATTCTGCACGGCGAAGATGTCCGCGTGACCATCGCCGTCGAAATCCCCGGCCACCACGCCTTGGAATGGCGAAAGCTGGGCGATGCGCGGCAGCGGCTCGAAACGATAGCTTCCGTCCGGCTGGCTCAGGAACACGCCGCTGCGAAACTCGGTGGCCTGGAATTTCCGGGCCGCGGCCAGCCGGTCGGCGCCGAGGAGTTCCTCCAGACTGGCCTTCGCGTAACCGTCGGTTTTGGGAAAACGTTTCAGGATGTCCGCAATCTGCGCGCCCAACTGTCGGCGATTGCGCCAGGGAACGAGCCGGCCGTTTTCGTAGTAAGCCTCGACGAGTTGGCTGCTACCCGTTCCAGCGAAATCGCCGCGATACAACACCGCCGGCGCCTCGGGCGTGGCGTGGTATTGGGTGTTCAGGCCCAAATTTCCCGCGACATAATCGAGCCGGCCGTCGCCGTTGAAATCGGCCGCGGCGAGCGAATTCCACCAGCCGCTGCCGCCCGCGGCGAAGCCGGCCGCCTCGCTGAGATCCTCGAAACCCTGGCCGGCGCGATTGTGCCAGTAACGCACGGTGCCCCACTCCAGCGCGATCAGCAGGTCCGGCCAGCCGTCGCGGTCGACATCGGTCCAGAGAGCGGAGGTGACGAGGCCGACCTGACGAAGTCCGGGGGCCAGTTGCTCGGTGACGTCCTCGAAAGTTTCGCCCCGATTGCGCAGCAGGGCGCTGGTGGGCGGCAAGGGATACTGGCCGGGCACGACCCGGCCGCCGAGGAAGACATCGAGCCGGCCGTCGCGGTCGAAATCGGCTGCCACGGCCGCACCGACGCTGATGGACAGGGCCGGCAACGCATCGGCGGCCGCGGGTTGCAGGCCGCCGTGGTTGAGGAAAAGGCGGGGCTGGTATTCCGGAGAGCCGGCGGGCAGCGCCACGCCACTGTGAGTCAGCAGGAGATCGTTGATGCCGTCGCCATCGGCGTCGAAGAGCAGCGCGGGCCCGTCGCTGATCGGCCCGGGCGATGCCAGACCGTCCGGATTCATCGGCACAAAGTGCGAGGACGTGTCGGATGCCAGAATGCGGGCCGCGTCGCGGGAGGTTCCGCCGATGATGACATCGTCCTGCCCGTCGCCCGTCAGGTCGCCCACCGCGAGGGCGGGGCCACGCCGGTTTTGCCGGAAGGGTAACAGGGGTTGACGGGCGAGTTCACCGAGGGGAGCCTCCCGCACATTGAGTGACAAACCGGCCGCCTGGCTCACCTCGGCGAACTGGCCGGGAACGACGGGCGGCAGCTGGGACAGAGGCGACGGGGTGGCGGGCTCGGTGATGGTCAGTTTCTGGTCGGTGGCGATATCTTTGAAGACCTGCACCTGGCCGCTGGGCCAATTCACGGTCAGTTGCCGGATGACAGTCTGATCGCCGAGGCCGAAATGAACCACCGGCTCGGAACTCGATCCATAGCCGCGGGCGAGGAATAGCTGGCGGATCTGCGGACCAGCGTCCGTCTCAATCCGGACGGTGGCGCCAATCCCAAAACGGTTGGATCGGGTGCCCTGCAGGGCGACGATCAGCCGGTGACCGTCCGGGGAGTCGTTGCGCAGGACCGTGACGCCCTTCTGGTAGTTGGTGTAGACGAGATCGAGATCGCCGTCGCCGTCGAGGTCGCCGAACGCGGAGCCAAAGCTGACGCCCAGCTCGTTCAAATTCCAGGCGGCGCTCACGTTCTCGAAGCGCAGGTCGCCGAGGTTGCGAAAGGCCAG
>JAYVZM010000042.1:0-2643 GCA_043783345.1 Verrucomicrobiota bacterium | reverse complement strand
AATTGGGCCAACCTGGCCGATTTCTTCTACACGGACAACTGGACCAATGGCGGAACCGGGAACATCGGGGTCTTCAACACGCGCGGCACCGATCCGATGAACCAGATCACTTTCACCGGCTACGCCGCCAATCAGACCCAGTGGCAAAGCTACGACCACCAGATCACGCCGGTGCCGGAGCCTGCCACCTATGGCGCGTGGTTGCTGGGTGCAGGCCTGGTCGTGTTTGGCGTCCGCCGGCTCCGGCTTTCCGCAAAGCGAACCTGACGGGGTTCTGCCGGCCGGCGGTAGGATGGGGACATCGCGAGCAGCAGCGGCAACCGGCGGTTGTAAACTCGCCCGGCCGCAACACGCGCGGCCCCCCCGTTGCCGGCCTTGCAGATCGGCTTCTGACGATTCGCAAAATCCGATTGCCTGGACGGGTCGCACCGCCATGTTCCTGCGCAATGCCCACGCCCCCGTCACCCCCTGATGAGGTGCATAGCGAGGAGTTCCTCCGTCTGCTCATGCGCCGCCAGTTGAAATTGTCCGTGGCCTGCGCGGCCGCGTTTCTCATTGTCCTGCTCGGCCTGCCCATCGCCAACTACCTCGCTCCGCAATTCATGGCGACGCGCGTGGCCGGCTTCACCCTGAGCTGGCTCATCCTCGGGGTGCTGTTCTTCCCCGCCGTCTGGGGCATCTCGTGGTTCTTCATCCGGCGCTCCATCGCGCTGGAGCAGGACGAGGTCAAATCCGTCAAGCGCTGACGCCATGCCGACGACCCTCGCTTTCCTCAACGGCGTCGATCCGTGGATCTTCGCCTTTTCGTTCGTCACCGTGGCCGCGACCCTCGGCATGGGCTTCTGGTCGGCCCGCCGGTCGAAGACCACCAGCGATTTCTTCGTGGCCGGCCGCTCCGTCTCGGTCGGCTGGAACGCCTCGGCCATCTCCGGCGAATACCTGTCGGCCGCCTCGTTCATGGGCGTCGCGGGCATGGTGATGTCGTCCGGTTACGACGCGCTCTGGTATCCGGTGTGTTATGCCTGCGGCTACCTTTTCCTGCTGCTGTTCATCGCGGGGCCGCTGCGCCGGTTCGGCGCCTACACCATCCCGGATTTCGCCGAGGGCCGGTTCGATTCGCCGCTCTTCCGCAAGATCGCCGTGTGCTTCGTGCTGTTCATCGGGTTTTTCTACACCATGCCGCAGATGAAGGGCGCCGGCACGACCCTCGCCTACATCTTCCCGGGCATGCCCTACTGGGGCGGCGTCGTGTTGATCGGCGCGGTCATCACCCTCAACGTCGCGCTCGGCGGCATGAAGGGCATCACGCTGGTCCAAGCGGTGCAGTATTGGATCAAGGCGTTCGCCATAAGCGTGCCGGTCTTCGTGCTGATGGCGGTGTTCGGTTTCTACAACGGCCAGATCGGGGCCAACGCCGCGCCCGGCGAGGCGGCGGCCCCCTCGGGCGCGGTGGAACGTCAGCCGCTGGTTGCCAAGGCGCCGAGGGACGCCGCCTGGATCGCGCCGTTCGGCCCGCTTACGACCAAGGCGGTCAACGCCGCCGCCGCCGCCCTGCCGGCCGGGGAGCGCCCGGCCTACCTCGCCGAGCACCAGAAGCCGTATTCGCTGCTCTACACCTACTCGCTCATCATCGCCCTCGTCTGCGGCACCGCCGGCCTGCCGCACATCCTGGTGCGCTTCTACACCAATCCCGACGGCGTCGCCGCCAAGCGCACGACCATGTGGGTGATGATCCTGATCGGCATTTTTTATGTGTTTCCGCCCATCTTCGGCGTCATCGGCCGCAACCTGCTGCCCGAGTTGTATTCCGGGGTCGGAGCCAAGGGCACCGACAAGGTGGTGCTCGAACTGCCGACCCTGCTGGCCGCGAAATACGGCGTGCTGGGCTCGATCCTCAGCGGCATCACCTGCGCCGGCGCGTTCGCGGCGTTCATGAGCACGTTCAGCGGCCTGCTCGTCTCGATGACGGGAGCGCTGGCGCACGACGTCTACGGCCGGATGCTCCGCCCCCAGGCCAACCAGGCGGAACGGATGTTCGCCTTCAAAGTCGCCGCCGTGCTGATCGGCGGCGTGGCCATCGGGCTCGGCTGCTTTGTCGAGCCGCTCGAGATCAACTTCATGGTCGGCCAGGCGTTCGCCATCGCGGCCGCGAGTTATTTTCCGCTGCTGTTCATGAGCGTGTGGTGGCGCGGCATGACGATGAAGGGCGCCGCCACCGGCATGCTCGCCGGCGGCCTGTGCGCCCTGGGGGCCGCCACGCTGACCAACCTTGGCACTCTGGCGCTCGACAAGGGCCCGATGGGAAAAATTTTCGCCGGCTTCGCCCCGCTCAACGCCTACTGGGCGCAGCATCCGCTGCTGCGCATCCTCTGCGAGCAGCCGGCGATCTGGGCCGTGCCGCTCGCCATCGGCCTGATGGTGGTCGTCTCGAAGGCGACGGCCGCCCACATGCCGGCCGACATCCGGATGAAGATGCTGGTGCTGCACGCGCCCGAGGACCTCGGCCTCAAGCGGGAATACATCCAGGAGCACCAAGCGGGCGGACACTAGTATAACGTTTCAATGAAAGGTGAACGATAGCTTGCCGAAATCCCTGGAGCTCTCCACCATGTCGGTCCATGGCCCAATCGACCTCGCGTGCCG
>JAYVZM010000041.1:0-6932 GCA_043783345.1 Verrucomicrobiota bacterium | reverse complement strand
CCTTCGTCCGCGGATCCCCCTTGATCGCCTCGAGGACCTGCAACCCGTCGACCTTGGGCAGCTTGAGGTCCAGCAGGATCACGCGCGGACCGTTGGCGATCAGCCGGCCGGCGTAGTCCTTCCGGGCGAACATGAAATCGAGGGCTTCCTGACCGTCCCGCACGGTGTGGATATGGTTCGCCAGGTTGTTTTTTTTCAGCGCGTAAAGCGCCAGCTCAATGTCGCTGGGATTGTCCTCCACCAGGAGGATTTCGACGATATCGGTGTTATTCATGGTTGGTTTCTCCGTGCAGGGTGAAGAAGAAGGTGGCGCCGGCCTCGGGGGCCGCCTCGGCCCAGACCCGGCCGCCGTGGCGGTGAATGATCCGCTGGACAATCGCCAGCCCGACCCCGGTGCCCTCGAACTCGTCGGCGGGGTGCAGGCGCTGGAAGACGCCGAACAACTTGGCCGCATAAGTCATGTCGAAACCCACGCCGTTGTCCCGGACGTAGAACACCGGGCCGGTTTCGTCGACCGCGGCCTGGGCGCCGATTTCCACCACCGCCGGATCGCGGGTGCGGCTGTATTTGAGCGCGTTCGAGATCAGGTTGACCAGGACCTGCCGCAACAGGACGGGGTCGCCGACGACCGGCGGCAGTTCCCCGACGTGGAACTGCACGGCTTTCCCGGCCCGTTCGCTTTCGAGCGAGTGATAGGCGTCGTGGCTGATCCGGGCCAGATCGAAGGGAGCCTTTTTCAGCGGCTGTTTGCTCAGGCGGGAAAAGGTCAGGAGGTCGTCGATCAGCTGGCCCATCTTTTGCGCGTTGCTCTGGATCAGGCCGAGATAACGCGCCACGTCCGGCGGCAGTCCGGCGGCATGGTCGTCCATGAGGATGCGGGTAAAACCGGCCACGGCCCGCAGCGGGGAACGCAGGTCGTGCGAGACCGAGTAGCTGAAAGCCTCCAGCTCCTTGTTGGCGTTCACCAACTCGAGCGTGCGCTCCCCCACGCGACGCTCGAGTTCCGCCGCCTGCCGGCGGACCGCCTCGAAGAGATCCGCATTCTGGACGGCAAGGGCCAGCTGGTCCGCCAGCGCCTGCAGGAAATCGACCGCATCGCGGTCAAAGGCCGCCGCCCGGCGGCTGGTCACCGCCAGCACTCCGACGGTCCGGTCATTCACCACCAGGGGAAAGAGCGCCCGGGAACGCAGTCCCTCGCGTTGCAGCAGGTCCGCTTCGGCCCAGCTCTGGTTGATCTCGTGCTCCACGAGCGGCCGCTTTTGCTGGGCCACCCACGCCAAGCCCGAATGGGCCAAGGCCCCCCTGGATTCGGGCCGGTCCGCCGGTTCATTTTCACCCCGGGCCCAGCTGTGCACCACCACCCACTCCCCGGCCTCCTGCAAGGCGACGAACGCGGTCCGGTCAAACGAGACGAAAGCGCTCATCTCGCGGGCAAAAGCCGCGAAGACCTGGCCCAGATCCAGGTTGGAGGAAATGATCCGGTCCAGGCGGTTGAGCGCCATCAGCCGGTCGGCCGCGCGGCGCTGCTCGCTTTCCGCCCGCTTCCGGTCCGCGATGTTGCGGAGGAAGATGACGTATTGCCGCGAACCGGAGTGCACAATTTTGGCCAGCGCCAGTTCGACGGGAATTTCCGTCCGGTCCGCCCGAAGGACCTGCGCTTCGAGCCGCCGGCCGAACAGATCCGCGGGGGGCGGCTGCTGCACCAGCCGCGACAGCGGATGCGTGTCCTTCTGCGCCGGGGGAACCAGCAGCTCCACGCTGTCGCGCCCGGCGGCCGCCTGCTGGGTCAGCGCCAGCTTGGCTTGCGCCGCCGCGTTGATGTCGACGACGGCCCCCGCCGGCGTGATCGTGATGATCCCATCCAGGCTGGAATCGATGATCGCGTTCAAGCGGTTCTGGCTCTCGCTCAGCGCGGTTTCGCGTTCCTCGATCTGGGCCAGCATGGCATTGAAGTCCTCCGTCAGCGTCCCGATCTCATCCTCCCCGGTTCTTTCCGCCCGGACCGTGTAGTTCTTGGTGCGGGTGACCGCGCGGGCCGTGCCGGCCAGCGCCAGGATCGGGGCGGAAATCAGCCGCTGCAGCCGGCTCGAAATGACGAAGCCGATGAGCACGGATCCCGCGAGGAAGCCGACGGAGATCCCGGCGAACAGCCGGAGGCGGGCCGCGAGACTCAGCAGGCTGTGCCGCAGCACGAGGGTGCCGAGGCGCTGCGTGCCCTGGGTGATGGGGGCCCAGACGATCAGGTCGCCCCCGGCAAAGGCATGGGCGACCTCGGTGACCGGCTGCAATTCCAGCCGCCCCGGGGTGCCCGTGCGGGAGTAGGAGGCGAACGATTCGCCCGCCCGGTTGAAAACGACGGCGGTCACCGCCTCCGGATCGGCGCGCAGGGCCTCGAGGACCTCCGTCGCGTCCGTCGCGTTTTGAAACGCCAGCGCCGCAGTCGCATTGGTGGCGAACATCTGCGCCCGGACCGAGATGTTGCGCACGAGCTCCTGGCGGGCGGAAACCCACTCGAAGCCGACGAAGGCCGTGCAGAACACGACGATCACGGTGGCGCACGCCGTGGTGATCAGCAGCCGCAGCTTGCGGGCGATGGGCAGCCGTTGGAGCCATCCCCCCTTCATGGGGGCAATCCTTCCACTTGGTCCGCCACTCGCAGCAATTTGGAACTGATGGTCAGGCCGGCCTGCAGGGCGGGCCCGAGGTTGATCCGGAGGCGCACGCGGCTGCGCTCGCGGACGAAGAGAATCATCCCCCCTTCGCGGTCGAACTCCGGCGATTCCCCGACCGTGAGGACCGGCTGTTTGCCCAAGGCCGCTTCCGCCAGCGCCTTTTCCGCGCCGGTGGCGACAAACACTATCTGGCACGAACGGGCCTCGGCCGGCGCGCCCAAACGCCGCACCACGATGGCCCGGCCCGTGGCCGTCTCGCTCCGAACCAGATCATCCAGGATCGCGCCAAAGGGATCTCCGCCCAACAGGCCGATGACAAAAGGATCTCCGGGTTGGGCAAATGCCCGGGCCGGCCAGTCGACAAATTGGCTGAATTGAAAAAGAAAAACCGCCTTGAGCTGATTTTCCGACAACGCCGGCGCGGCGCCCGCGGGCAGCGCGCCCAGCGTCAGCGCCAGGCCGGCGCCGACGATCCACGCCAGGCTCCGGATTAATGTTTCCATGTGAACGACAGGGTGACCGACCGTTCCAGCCCGGAGGCCGTGGGCCCGCCGGCGCCAAATTCCCGATGCACGGCGTGCAGGAGGTTTCGTCCCGTGAGCGCCCATTCCCACCGGTCATTCGGCTGCCACGCCAGGCGCGTATCCGCCTCGAAATAGGCGGGCACCGCCGGAGCGGGTCGGCGGCTGGTGTAGCGCAGGACCGCGCCCCACGACCAGCCGTGCCGGAATTCCCAGGAGTTTTGCAGGCTCACAATGCGCCGGGGATCGTTGCCTTCCCCGTTGCCCCCGGAAGCGTCCCGGCTCCCCGGATCCAGCCAGAGGGACTTTGCCAATTCACGCCAGCCCAGCCTCACCTGCCACCACGCCACCGGTTGATAAGCGAGCGTCATTTCGAGTCCGGTCGTTTTCGCATTCAGCATATTGCCCAGGGTGAAGGGCACCGGCGCGGGACCCGTCGGCTCCTGGCTGCGCAGCCGGTCATACTGGTTGTGAAAGGCGGTGAGATCGACCCACAGGCTCTCTTGGGGCCGCCACCGCCAGCCCAATTCGATCGCCCGGAGTTGCTCGGCTTGGAATCCGCTGTTGCCCACCAGGAGCAGCGGTCCGTCAGCGGTGGCCCGGGCAAAAAAATCCGTGTCAATCCGCGAAGGGGTGCGCACCGCGTGGGAAGCCGAGGCCCACCAGGTCATGTTTTCCGTGGGGGTGTAAGCCAACCGCAAGGTGGGCTGGACTTCCCACCCGGTGAAGGAATTGTGTTCGAGCGTGCTGCCGCCGATGAGCCGCCAGCGGTTTTCCACCAGCTCCATCTCATCCTGGGCGAAAACACTGAAAAGGCGGGTCGTGCGCCGGCTCGGCAGGAACATGAGGGTCGCGCTGTTCCCGATCTGGTCGGCCGAGATCCGGGCACGCGCGCCCGCCACGATCGTCTGCCGGCCCGGGTGGAATTCCCCCTGGCCCTGCAGGTCAAACGTATCCCGCTTCTCCGCGAATTGCCGGGGAATGTCGCGCTGCACCCGATCGTAGAAGAACTGCACCCCGACCTTGTCGTTGGCGCCGATCGGCGCGTCCCAGTGGGCCATCAGGTTTCCGCCTTTGATGATGAGGGGAGCCCCTGCCGGTTGGTCCGCCGCTCCCCGATAGGCATCGGTGGAGAGGGTCAGGTTGCCGTCCGCGCCGGTCGGCAGATCGACGCGGCCGCCGCCTTGCGTCAGCCTCAGTCCGTCGCCGGCGGATTGCCCGTTGGTCAGCTGCAGCGCATCGCGCGCCCAAGTCTTGAGGTAAGCCCGGTAATACCCCGCCGCCCCCACCCGTCCGCCATAACGCACCGCCAGTTGTGCCCGATCCTCCGTGCCCGCGGCGGCGCCCACCCGCCATCCCTGGGTTTCCGCCGCCGGTTTGGTGATGAGGTTGACCACTCCGTTGACCGCATTGGCACCCCACTGCACTGCTCCCGGCCCGCGAATGACCTCGATGCGCGCCAAATCGGCTAGCAACACATCCTGGGCATCCCAAAAAACCCCCGAAAAAAGCGGCGAATACAGGCTGCGCCCGTCCAACAGGACTTCCATCTTGTTGGCCGTCGTGTTGGCGAAGCCCCGCGAGCTGATCGCCCACGTATGGCCGTTGGCCTGCGCCACATCGAGGCCGGGAATGAGCCGCAAGGCATCCGGCAGGTTGGTGGCACCCCCTCTTTCGATCTGCTCCCCGGTGAGGACATCGATCGCGGCAGCCACCTTCATGAGTTGTTCGCTGCGGCGCGAGACAGAGGTCACCTCCAGGTCAACCAATTCGTCCAAAGCCAGATGCTTTAGTAGCGCCAGGTCGGGTGATGCTGGGTGTGTCTGGGCCACGGCTGTGGCCACCGCCCAAACAAAAACCAGCAAGTAGGTTTTCAGGGCGCGAACGCGACTTTCCATGACCATTAGTTCTACCCCCGGGCTTCAGGGTCCGCCAAAACCATGAAAACAGTATATTGGCACTGTAAAAAAACAGGGGAACACTCTGGCGAAAAGCCCTCCTTTCCCCGCCTCTATTCCAGGCGAGACGGCCCTTTCTCTGTCAGCACAATGCCATCACGCACGCAATAGAGCACCAGCTCGGCGACCGAGTGCAGGTTCAGCCGCATGATGTTCGTGCGATGGGTCATGGCGGTGTCGGCGCTGAGGCCCAGTCGCGCCCCGATTTCCTTGGTGCTCAACCCCTCCGTCACCAATTGGGCGACTTCGCGTTCGCGGTCGTGGGATCATGGCAAACGGTTCCTTCAGGGCACGACAGCCTGAACGCAGCCGCCACGGCGGGCCGATCGGATGGCCAGATGACCGACCTCGCTGCCGCGCCCGCTCCATCATTCCCATCAGGCCCAAGCCCGGCTGCGACCGGCCCGCATAAAAAGCCCCGAGTGTCGGCCGTGGCAACTCAGGTCTCGTAGGCCGGCAGCGTCTTGTCGACGCCTTCCTTGGTGAGCTTCACGTAGGAGGGCAGCCCGTTGTCGTAGGGCACGGCGATCTCGCCCTGGATCAGCGGCGTGGCGTAGCGGAAGAACTGGAAATTCAGGCTGACGCCATCCTCGTTGACCCACTCCTGCGGCAGTTTCTTCAAATTGCCGACGACATCGGCGAGGGCCGAGAGCCCGGTCTCGCAGGTGTAATTGTCACCGTCGCCACGCACGAGCGTGACGAGCTTGTCGGTCTCGCCGTTGACGGCGGCCTTCACCGCCGCCTGGCCGACGAGGAACGCCTCATCGGCGTCCGTCTTCGAGGCGAGGTGGGCGGCGGCGCGCTGGGCCACGCCGAGGCGGGCCACGCGGGCTTTCGCGCCGATCTGCGACTCGACCAGATCCTTCATGAATTCGCCGACGCCACCCAGCTGGGCCTCGGTGGTGCCGCTCTCGACGGCGACGTAGTTGCCGTCCTTGTCCACGAGCCCCTCGGCCGCGACCACGACGCAATGCTTCTCGCGCTTGAGGACGCGGCGGACGTCATCGAGGAATTTCTCGTTGGTGAAGGGAACTTCGGGCAGGTAAACCAGGTGCGGGGGATCGTTCGGGTGGTCGCGGCGCTTGGCCAGCGAAGCGCCGGCGGCGAGCCAGCCGGTGTTGCGGCCCATGACCTCCACCAGGGTGACGAGGTCGCCCTGGCCCATCGAGTCGGCGTCGAGCGCCAGTTCCTTGACGGTGGCGCCGATGTATTTGATCGCGCTGCCGTAGCCGGGGCAATGGTCCGTGGCGGACAGGTCGTTCTCGATCGTCTTCGGGACGCCGATGACGCGAAGGTCGTAACCCTGGGTTTTGGCGAGTTCGCCGATCTTGACGGCCGTCTCCTGGGAGTCGGTGTCGCCCACATGGAAATAGTAGCGGATGTTGTGCGCCTTGAACACCTCGAGCACGCGCTCGAAATCCTGGGCTTTTTTCAGCTTCGTGCGGCAGGTGCCGAGCGCCGCGCCGGGGGTGAAGCGGAGGCCGCGGATGGCCTGCTGCGATTCGGCCGCGAGATCGACGAAGTCCTCGTTGAGCAGCCCGAGCACGCCATTGAGCGAACCGTAGACTTCCTCGATGCAGGAATGGTTAAGGGCCTCGGCGACAACGCCGGCGACGCTGGCGTTGATGACGGCCGTGGGGCCGCCGGACTGGCCGATCAAACAGTTACCGACTAATTCTTCTGCCATGATGTGGTGTGGTTTAAAGCTGGGAAAGAAACGGAAGGTTCAAAAAAGGCCAGCCCCCGAGTGCTGGCAAACCAAATCTCCCTAAATTACCGGC
>JAYVZM010000040.1:0-2659 GCA_043783345.1 Verrucomicrobiota bacterium | reverse complement strand
GGGCGCGGTCCCGGGCGATAAACTTGTGGCGCCCCAAACGGGATCGCCCATGCCCGCCGCCCCCATCCTGTCTCACGAAGCCGAGCGACTCGACAACTCCCAACGCATCGCCGGCGTCGGCGATTGGGAAGACGACTTTGTGAATCACCGCCTGCTCTGGTCGGAGGAGGTCTACCGGATCCTGGGACTGGTGCGAACGGAAACCCCGCCCGATTCCGCGGCGTTTTACCGCCTGGTGCACCCGGACGATCTCGCCTTCGTTCAGCGGGAGAAAAAAACCGCCGCGGAGGGTTCGCGCCGGGTGGAATTCGAGCATCGGATCATCCGTCCCGACGGAAAGGTGCGGCACATTCATCAAATCGCCGAGATGGTCTTCGATGATCAAGGCCGGCGGATCCGGGAATCGGGCACCATTCAGGATATCACGGAGCGCAAGCTCGCCGAGGAGGAATTGCGCGGAAAGACGGCGCTGCTGGAGGCGCAGATCGACTCCTCGATCGATGGAATTCTGATCGTCGACCCCCGGAGGAGGATAATCCTTCAGAACCAGCGTTTCATCGAATTGATGAAACTTCCCCGGAAAATCGCGGCGGAGAAGGACGAGGCCAGGACGCTGCAGTTCATGAGCGGCCTGGTCCGGTCTCCGGAATTGTTCAACGACAGGGTCGAGCATCTTTATGCCCACCCCGACGAATCCGGCCGGGACGAAATTGAGCTGGAGGACGGGACGGTGTTCGATCGCTACAGCTCCCCCGTGCAGGGAAAAGAGGGTGGAAATTACGGACGGATCTGGGTCTACCGCGACATCACCGCCCGCAAGGCCTCGGAAGTCGCCTTGCGCGAGAGCGAGGAGCGTTTCAAGCATGCGGCCCGCGCCGTGAGCGATGTGGTCTGGGATCGGAACCTCACGGCCAACACGCTCTGGTGGAATGACGGTTTCCAGACAATCTTCGGTTTTGCCGCCAATGAGATTGAACCCGGCGTCGAGTCGTGGACCAACCGCCTCCATCCCGATGAACAGAGCCGGGTGGTGGCCAGCATTCATCAAGCCATCGATACCGGGGCGGAAAGCTGGAGCGCGGAATATCGTTTCCAGCGCAAGGACGGCAGCCATGCTTTCGTGCAGGATCGCGGCTTCATTCTGCGCGACGCGGCCGGCAAGGGCGTCCGCATGGTGGGCGGCATGCGCGACCTCACCGAACAGAAAAAAACGGAGATCCAATCCCTCCGCGCGCAACGGATGGAGAGCATCGGGACGCTCGCCAGCGGCATCGCCCATGACCTGAACAATGTGCTTGCTCCCATCATGCTGTCGATCGAGCTGCTCAAACTCGACCCGCTCAACGACCCGAAGCGCGGCAAAACCCTCGATAACATTCTCGCCAGCGGCCGCCGCGGGACCGCCTTGGTGCGTCAGATCCTGACCTTCGCCCAGGGCCTCGACGGCCCGCGGGTCGCCATCCAGTTGCGGCACCAGATCAAAGAATTCCACAAAATCATCGGCGAAACCTTTTCGCACGACATCCGGATCGTGGAAGACGTGGCTCCTGACCTTTGGCCCATCACCGGGGATCCGACCCAGCTTCATCAGGTGCTGCTCAATCTCGCCGTCAACGCCCGCGATGCCATGCCCCAAGGCGGCACGCTCACCCTCGCTGCGACCAACGTCACTCTCGATGCCCGATCCGCCGGCATGAGCCCGGAGGCCGGGACGGGGCCGCATGTCTTGCTCCAGGTGACCGACACCGGGCTCGGCATTCCACCGGAAGTGCGCGGACGGATTTTCGAGCTGTTCTTCACGACCAAGGAGCGCGGCAAGGGCACCGGCATCGGTCTCGCGACCGTGCACACCATCGTCAAGAACCACGGTGGTTTCCTGAACTTCGAGAGCGAGCCCGGCCGGGGCACGACGTTCAAGGTTTACCTGCCGGCCAACCCGGATCACCAGATCGCCAGCTCCGTGCATCCCTTTCAGGCCGCCCTGCCGCGCGGCCAGGATGAACTCGTGCTGGTGGTCGACGACGAGTATTCGATCCGCGACATCACACGGCAGACGCTTGAGGCCTTCGGTTACCGCGTGATCACCGCCTGTGACGGCGCCGAGGCGGTCGCGCTTTACGCCAAGCAGGCGCCGGAGATTGCCGTCGTGCTTACCGACATGATGATGCCCGTCATGGACGGCGCGGCGGCCATCCAGCTGTTCAAGCGCATCAATCCTGCCCTCAAGATCATCGCCGCCAGCGGCATCGACTCCGGGGAGAATATTTCCAAGGCCAGCAGCGTGGGCGTGAAACACTTCCTGCTCAAACCCTACACAGCCGGAACCCTGCTCAAGCTCCTCCGCGAAGTGCTCGACCATCCCACGCCCCCAGTCGCCTGCTGAGCTGACGGACCCCGGCTGCGCCCCGTCAAAATCAGCCGTTCACGCAGCCTCCCGCCGGCCAGGCGACACTTCACGGCACCCAAGGGCCCGAGGACCGTATAAGACTTGACCCGGCCCGGCTGCCGGCGGTGCATCAGCGGATGCGCCCGCCTGCCCTGCTTGCCTTCGTCCTGCTCGGGTCGTTCCTGCCCGCCTTCGCGCAACCCTCCGACGTTTATCCCGTCCGGTCGGGACCGTCGGCTCTCTCGCTCAACGGCCGGTGGCAGTTCAAATATC
>JAYVZM010000039.1:0-2663 GCA_043783345.1 Verrucomicrobiota bacterium | reverse complement strand
CCCCACGCTCCCCTACCCCGATCGGAGAAAAAATGAAAAACTATCTTCATGACAAACGCGGCGTCGATCTGTTGCACGATCCGATGTTGAACAAGGGCACGGCCTTCACCGACGCGGAGCGCGATGCCCTCGGCATCCGCGGCCTGCTGTCGCCCCGCGTCACCACCCAGGCCGCCCAGGTCACCCGTGTGCTCGACAGCTTCCGGCGCAAAACCACCGACCTCGAGAAATACATCTACCTCATCTCCCTCCTGGAGCGGAACGAGACCCTCTTCTACCGCGTGGTGATGGACAACCTGAGCGAGATGATGCCCATCATCTACACCCCGACCGTCGGTCAGGCCTGCCAGCGCTGGAGCTACATCTTCCGCCGTTCGCGCGGGCTCTATATCACGGCGAATGACCGGGGCCGCATCGTGCAGCTGCTGCGCAACTGGCCCCACGCCGACGTGCGCATGATCGTCGTCACCGACGGCGAGCGCATCCTCGGCCTGGGCGATCTCGGCGCCAACGGCATGGGCATCCCCGTCGGCAAGCTTTCGCTCTACACCGCCTGCGCCGGCGTCCATCCGGCGCAATGCCTGCCCATCATGCTCGATGTCGGCACCAACAACGAAAGCCTGGTGAACGATCCGCTCTACGTCGGCACCCCGCAAGTCCGCCTGCGCGGCCCGCTCTACGACGAGCTGGTGGAGGAACTCGTCACCGCCGTGCAGCAGATGTTTCCGCAAGCCTGCCTGCAGTTCGAGGACTTCGGCAACGCCAACGCCTTCGCGCTCCTGCACCGCTACCAGGACCGGATCTGCACCTTCAACGACGACATCCAGGGCACGGCCGGCGTCACCCTGTCCGGGCTTTACTCCGCTTCGCGCCTGACCGGCGTCAAACTGACCGACATGCGCATCCTCTTTTACGGCGCCGGCGAGGCCGGCATCGGCATCGGCGACCTGATCGTGGACGCCCTCAAGGCCGAGGGCGTGTCCGAGGCCGCCGCCCGCCGCCAGTGCTGGTTCGTCGATTCCAAGGGCCTGGTGGTCAAAAGCCGCACCGACCTGGTCGCGCACAAGCTCCGCTTTGCGCACGACCACGCTCCGGTGCAGGATCTGGCGGCCGCAATCGAGGATCTCAAGCCACACGCGATCATCGGCGTCTCCGGCATGACCGGAGCCTTCACCGAGCCGGTCGTCCAGGCCATGGGTCGCCTCAACCAGCGTCCCATCATCTTTGCCCTCTCCAATCCGACCTCCAAATCCGAGTGCACCGCCGAGCAGGCCTACACCTGGACCAAGGGCCGCGCCATCTTCGCCAGCGGCAGCCCCTTCCCGCCCGTCACGCTCGAGGGCCACACCCATGTCTCCGGCCAGGGCAACAACTCCTACATCTTCCCCGGCGTCGGGCTCGGGGTCATCGCCAGCCAGGCGTCGCGCGTCACCAACGAGATGTTCTTTGTCGCCGCCAAGACGCTCGCCGGTCTCGTGACGGCGGACGACCTGTCGATCGGCCGCGTTTATCCTGAGCTCACGCGCATCCGCGAAGTCTCCACGGCCATCGCCCTCGCCGTGGCCGAGGTTGCCTTCACCCGCAAACTCGCCCGGCTGCCCCGGCCCGCCGACCTCGCCGCGCACGTCAAGGCGCAGATGTATCAGCCCGACTACGAGAACTACGTGTAGGGCAATGTAGGTCGGGCATAAAGGCCGACCTACAGGATCGCTTCGACCGCCGCGATCGCTCGCTGCTCCCGCTGCCCCCAGTCTCCTTGGATCAACTCGTAGGGCAAATGCCGGCGATCCAGCGCGCCGCGCCAGATGCGCTGGCATTTCTCGCGGTCGGCCGGATCGGGAAAGCAACGCTGCGGGTCAGACGCAAACGGCACGTCGATGTCGAGCAGCAGGTAAAGCGCGTAGCTCTTCGACCTTTTCTCCGCCCCGCGCCGGATGTCAGCGGAGCAGGTCCCGTAAAGCAGATCGCTCCACAGCACCGTCGTCAGCGCCTCGGTGTCGCAGATGAGCAGGGAAGAACGTTTGTCATCTATTATATGACAAATTTCCTGGGCGGCGGCGTCCTCGCGCCGCCACTGCTCGCGCGCGATGCCGGGGATGTCCTCGAGCGTGATGACCCCCTGCCGGTCCCAGAACTCGCGCGCATACTCAGCCACCAACGGCGCGCCGAAATGCGCGGCAAGCCTTTCCGCGAGCAGCGTCTTGCCCGTCGACTCCGGCCCGTAAACGGCGATGCGCAGCGGTTCGCTCATGTCGCCACCTTCATCGATTGCCGCCACGCCCGCCAGCCCCACAGCGCCATGCCCCAGAAAATCAAATACAGGCCGCTCGTCAGCCGCAGGTCCTTGGCCCAATAGACGCCGATGGCGACGGTGTTGACGATGACCCAGCCGGCCCAGCACTCCAGGTTCTTACGCGCCTGCAGCCATTGCGCGATGAGGCTGAAAACCAGGATGAACGCATCCCACCATGGCAGCGCCGCGTCGGTGGTCCGGTGCATGAAGGTCCCCCAGCCCGCCGTCAGCACCGCGCCGAGCGCGAGCCAGCCGGCGATGGCCGCGCAGCTCAAGCGCGTCACGGGCAGAGTTGGAGGCGCAGCGACCCCGCTGCGCAGATCGGTCGCGGGCGGGGTTTCTCCGTCGCCGGGCCTATGGAGGACAGGCG
>JAYVZM010000038.1:0-6972 GCA_043783345.1 Verrucomicrobiota bacterium | reverse complement strand
GTTCGAGCAGAGTCCCGGTCGTGCCGGTGGCGAAGACCTTGTGGTGTGCGAGCAGGTCGCGGTTGAACATCGCCCATTCGACCAGGTCGCGCTTCATGTTGTCGTGCGCGACCAGCGCGATCTTCTTGTTCGGCTCCATGGTGATTTTCTTGTAGGCCATGAGCGGAAGAAAAGGACAGAAGCCCCGTGAAGCGAGAACGGAAGTCGGTGACCAGGGGCGAGCACTAGGGCGGCTCCGTCCCCTCCATCCGCTCCAGGCCGACGATCTTGTGGTTCGCGTCACTGGTCAGCACAAAGTTGCCATGGATGCCCTCCCGGGCGACGAACTTCTGCAGGAGTGACGCCGGAAACTGGACGGTCTGTCCGGTGGTGCAGCGCACGATCACCTGTCGGATTTTTCCCCGGTAGTAACCCAGGTATTTCTCCGGCGACACCTTCAGAGTAAACACGTAGCGATTCATGCGCGGGAACGAGGAGCCCAGTGAAAACGCTTCAGGGATGCCTGGCAAGCGCCGCCTCGGGGCACCGCCACCCGCGCGCCCAGACTTGCCTCGCGGCCCCGAATCCCCATAGCTGGATTCAGATAGCACCCTGTTTTCTCGTCACGGAGAAGCGGCCAATGGGGAATAACATCAAATGCGACAAATGCGGATTCGATCTCGCCACCTTCAGTGGCGAGATCGGCCTGCATCGGCAGCTCAAGTTCGCCAAGACCGTGCGGGTGCTGGTCGAGAAAAATGCCCTGGGTGAGGATCTCGGCTGGGCCCGGTGCCCCAAATGCCGGAGCCGGACACGTGTCGACGCCTCGTTCCTGCCGGGAACGAAATAGTCCCTGGCTTTGTTGACCGGCGCTGGGCCGGTGGGTGCCGGTCGGTTTTTCGTCGCCAATGATTTTTTCGGGAACCGGCCCGATCTCCAGGCCCTCTATTGGTTGAGCACCCCGATTTCCGCCACTTTTTCCAATCCACCGGGCTGCCTCATTCACCATGGAAGATACCATCCCAATCAGTCACCCCAAAACCCCGCTCTCGGTCATCGTCATCGCCCTGCTCGCCATCGGCTTGGTGGTGGCCGGCATCGTGTTCGCCAACAAGCTCCGCGATCGCGACGAAACCCTCGCAGACCGGCAGAGCCAGCTGCAGCAAGCGCGCACCGATCTCGCGCAACTGAAAACCCAATTGACCGCGGCACAGGCCGATTCAGCCGCCCTGAAAAAACAGGCGGAGGACGGCAAACAGGCCGCGACCGACCTCAAGGCCCAACTGGATGACGCCAACAAAACAAAGGCGGAACTCCAGACGCAGCTCGATACAGCCAAGACGGCTTCCGCCCGGCTCCAAACCCAGTTCGATGAAACCAAGGCACACGTCGAGCAGTTCCAATCCCAGGTGAGCGAAGCCACCGCCGCGAAGGAGCAGTTGCAACGCCAGCTCGCCGAAACCAAGGCGACCATGGAACCGTTGCAAAAGGAACTTGAGGACACGAAAGCCCAGCTGAGCGCGGTGCAATCCAAACTCACCCAGACCGAAAGCGAACTGGCCGCCGCGCCGAAACCGCGGAAACGCTAGCAAATCGTCCGGCCTACGGCTTTTTCAGCAGACGTTCCACCTGCTGCACGTCCTTGTCCCCGCGACCGCTGAGGTTGACGACGAGAATCTGGCCCGGCTTCATTTCCTTCGCGCGCTTGAGGCCGTGCACCAGGGCGTGGGTCGACTCGAGCGCGGGGATGATGCCCTCCAGGCGCGAACAAAGCTGGAACGCCGCGAGCACCTCGTCGTCCGTCGCATAGGCGTAATCGATGCGCTTCAGATCGCGATAATAGGCGTGCTCGGGCCCGATCGCCGCGTAGTCGAGCCCGGCGGACACGGAGTGCGTCAGCTCGATCTGCCCGTCGGGATTCTGGAGGATGTAGGTCTTGCTACCCTGCAGCACGCCGAGCTTGCCCCCTTCGAAACGCGCCGCGTGCTCACCGCGCTTGATGCCGTGGCCGCCCGCCTCGACGCCGGTCAGCCGGACCTGCTTGTCCTCCAGGAAGTCAAAAAAACAGCCGATGGCGTTGCTGCCGCCACCGACGCAGGCGACCAATTCGTCCGGCAGCCGGCCTTCCCGCGCGACGATCTGCTCCCGCAGCTCCTGGCCGATGACCCGGTGAAAATCGCGGACCATCATCGGATAGGGATGCGCGCCGAGCGCCGAACCGAGAATGTAGTGGGTGGTGCGGACATTGGTCACCCAGTCGCGCATGGCCTCGTTGACGGCGTCCTTGAGCGTCTTTTGGCCGGCCTCGACGGCGACGACCGTGGCGCCCATCAGGCGCATCCGGAAAACATTCAGCGCCTGCCGCTCCATGTCGACCGAGCCCATATAGACCACGCACTCGAGGCCGAACTTGGCGCAGACCGCCGCCGTGGCCACGCCGTGCTGGCCCGCACCGGTTTCGGCGATGATGCGTTTTTTGCCCATGCGTTGCGCGAGGAGGGCCTGGCCGAGGGCGTTGTTGATCTTGTGCGCGCCGGTGTGGAGCAGGTCCTCGCGCTTGAAATAAATTTTGGCCCCGCCGCAGTGCCTGGTCAGCCGCTCCGCGAAATAAAGCTCGGTCGGCCGGCCGGCAAACTCCTTCAGGTGGTGCGTCAGCTCCTGCTGGAACGCCGGGTCGTCGCGCGCGAGTTCGTAGGCGGCGGTCAGCTCCGCCAAAGCCGTCATCAGGGTCTCGGGCACGAACACACCGCCATAGTTGCCGAAGTGTCCTGAAGCATCCGGCAACTGGTCTGGAGCGGTGGTGGCAGGCGTGGGACTGGCGGCGGGCATGGGCGGATACAGATAGATAGCGGCCAGCCGAACGCAAACGGGATTTGTGGCATGGGCATCAAGTAGGGCCGGTCGCCGACCGGCCCTACCTCCCTCACACCCGCTTGACCGTCAGCAGCGTGTAGTCGTCCCGCAGCCCCGTGGCGCCGGTGAATCTTTCCACCGCCGTCAAGATGGCATCGTTGATCTGCCGGGCGGAACCGCCGTGGGCGGAACGCAGGGCATCGGCCAGCCGGGCGCCGCCAAATTCCTTTTCCTCCTCGTTCGGCGCCTCGGTCAGCCCGTCGGTATAGAGCACCAGCGTCGAGCCCGGGCTGAATTCCAGGATCCTGTCCTCGATCGCCGCGTCGAACAGCTCCGGGTTCACCAGGCCCACCGGCATGCCCTCGGAGCCGACATATTCGCTCAAAAACGCGCCGGCCGCCGGCTCGCGCCGGGACAGGAGCGGCAGTTCGTGGCCGGCCCGGGCGATGGTCACCTGGTTCCGGCCCGCGTCCACCACGGCATAGTTCAGCGTGATATACATGCCTTCGCGCATGTCGCCGGCCAGCGCCCGGTTCAACGCCGCCAAAACCCGGGCGGGCGAGTCGTGCAGCGGCGCGATCTGGCGCAGGGTCGTCCGGCAGATGGCCATCAGCAGCGAGGCCGACATGCCCTTGCCCGCTACGTCCGCCACCGCCACGCCGACACGGTCGGAGCCGAGCGGGAACACATCGTAGAGATCGCCGCTGACTTTCTGCGCCGCCAGGTAGCGCGCGTCGAGGTCGAGCCCCGGCACCACCGGCATCGTCCGCGGCAGCAGCATCCGCTGGACGTCGCTGGCCAGCGCCAGGTCGAGGTCCAGTTTCTGCTTCTCGACCTGCAGATTCAGGAAATCGGCGTTGTGCACCGCCAGGCCGGCCTGCTCGGCCAGCGCCTCCACGAGCGAATAGTCCGTCTCGGTGAACGGCAGCCCGTCGGAAGCATTGCAGACGCAGAGCACACCGATGAGCCGCTGGCGCACCATGATGGGCGCCGCGATGACCGATCGCACCACCAGAGAGACATCCTCGTGCTTCACGATGCGCGGATCGTCCGCCGCGTTGACGATCAGTTCGCCCCGGCCGGTGGCCGCCACCCGCCCGACCACCCCCTCGCCCACGGGAAAAGACTCCGACTTCAGCACCTGCTCGATGAACTTGGCGCGGGTGCCCATTTGCATCCGCTGACTGTCGGGGATGGGTCGGTGGGGCGGGAACAGGCCCTCGACCGCGACCCCGCGCATCATTTGGTCGTTGGCTTTCTCAAAGATGCAGGCGCTCAGGGCGCTGGTGCTGAGGATCGCCGCGTGCACGATGCGCTGGAACAGCTCTTCGCGCGGCAGCCGCTCGCCGACGGCGTCCACCATGGTGTGCATGTAGTTCAGGACGATCTGCCGCTCCTCCATCAGGGTCTGCTTCTCCTCCTCCAGCCGCGCCGCCTCGCGCTGGGCACGCCAGTAGAGGGCGTAGACCAGCACCGCCCCGATGAATCCGCCGAGCAGGAAGAGCATCATGGGCCTAAGCTCCCGGATTCAGCGCGAAATGCCGAGCCGAAATCGCGCGGCCGGTCATCCTGAGCGAAGCGAAGGCATGGAGCCGGGACTATCAGTCCCGCGGAAGCCGGATCGAGGCCGATGCCTCGCGGGGCTGCTAGCCCCGCCGCCACTCACCGCAGCTCCACGCGGTTGCGCAGGAAGGCGAGCACGTCCTGGAATTTCGCGGCATTGTCCGCATCGGCGGCGATCAGGTTCTCGTGCGCCTCCAGCACCAGCCGGGCGCTCTCGATTTCCGACTTGGCCTTGGTGTCCAGCACCTGCGCCCCGCCGGCGAAATTCATCGGAAAACCGCCCGCGTCCACCGTGGTCAGCCGGTGCAGGCCCAGGTTGCGGATCAATTCCAGGTTGCGTTCCCCCACCCGCGCCAGCGTCAGCGTGCCCGGCGGCGTCTGCCGGCGCAGCTCCAGCGCCGCGCCCGCCAGCACGCCGAGAAAAGTGCTGTCCATGCTCGTGCATTGCTGGAAATCGAACACGAAGCGCCGCTTGCCCTGCCGGATCATTTCCGTGCAGAAATCCTTCAAACTGCCGCTGTTCGTAAACGACGCCCGGCCCTCGATGCGCACAAGCACCGGGTCGGCGTAGGCGTCGACGAGAAAAGTCGGTTTGATGGGATCCGGCATGGCGTGGTTGGCTGGAGCGGCGCGGGCGACCTCGCCCGCGGAATGTGCGGCGGGGTCGCCGCACCTCCAACATGGTTCAATTCTTCGTCACAATTTGGCGCAGCACATAGGGCAGGATGCCGCCGTGCTGGTAGTAGTCGATCTCGATGGGCGTATCGATGCGGCAGCGCACCGGGACGTTCTCGGCCGCCCCGTTCTTCCGGGTGATCCTGAGCGTCAGGTCCTGCTGCGGCTTGATCGCCGCCGTGAGGCCGACGACATCGTAGGACTCCGTGCCGTCGAGCTTCAGCGTCTGGGCCGTGGTGCCTTCCTTGAACTGGAGCGGGAGCACGCCCATGCCGACGAGATTGGAGCGGTGGATGCGCTCGAAGCTCTGGGCCACGACGACCTTCACGCCGAGAAGATTGGTGCCCTTGGCGGCCCAGTCGCGCGACGAGCCCGTGCCGTATTCCTGGCCGGCGAGAATGATGAGCGGCGTGCCGGACTTCTGGTAGGCCATCGACGCATCGTAGATGGAGCTCTTCCGGCCGTCGGGTCCGATCGTGTTGCCGCCCTCCTCGCCTCCGAGCATCAGGTTCTTGATGCGGACATTGGCGAAGGTGCCGCGGGTCATCACGCGGTCGTTGCCGCGGCGCGAGCCGTAGGAGTTGAAATCCTCGAAGCTGACCCCGTGCTTGAGCAGATATTCACCGGCGGGCGAGGTCTTCTTGATCGCGCCGGCGGGCGAGATGTGGTCGGTGGTCACACTGTCGCCAAAGATGCCGAGCGCGCGGGCGCCCTTGATCTCGGCGATGCTGCCGGGCTTCATCGTGAAGCCCGAGAAGAACGGCGGCTCCTGGATGTAGGTGGACTTGGCGTCGAAGGCGTAGACGTTGCCCGTGCTGGACGGGATCTCGTTCCACTTCGGGTTTTGCGCGGCGAAATCCGTGTAGAGCCGGCGGAACACCCCGGGCTTCAGCGCGGCGGCCATCAGGTCGCGGACTTCCTTCAGCGTCGGCCAGAGGTCCTTGAGCATGACCGGGGCGCCGTCCTTGCCCATGCCGATCGGCTCCGTCGTCAGGTCGATGTCGACCCGGCCCGCGAGCGCGAAGGCGACGACGAGCGGCGGCGACATGAGGAAGTTCGACTTGATGTTCTGGTGGACGCGGGCCTCGAAGTTGCGGTTGCCCGAAAGGACGGAGGCGGCGACGAGATCGTTCTTCGTGATGGCCTCTTCGATCGCCGGATGCAGCGGGCCGGAGTTGCCGATACAGGTCGTGCAACCGTAGCCGACCGTCTGGAAACCGAGCTGGTCGAGATACGGCGCGAGTCCGGTCCGGTTCAGATAATCGGTGACGACGCGCGAGCCGGGCGCGAGCGACGACTTCACAACGGTGTTCACACGGAGGCCGCGCTCAACGGCCTTCTTGGCGAGCAGGCCGGCGGCGAGCATGACGCTCGGGTTCGACGTGTTCGTGCAGCTCGTGATGGCGGCGATGAGCACGCTGCCGTGGCCGACTTCACCGTCGATGCGCTTCGCTTTGGTGGGAGCGGAAGCGGGCGTGGGATGGTTGCCCGCCATCTCGCGCTCGGACGCTGCACTGGTGCCCTTGGCCACGGCGGATTCCGTCGTGACGGGCTGCTGGCTGCCGCCGCCGGTCGACGGGACCGTCCAGCCGGCACCCGCGACGTGCACGGTCCGGTGCAATTCGGTCAGAGATTTTCCAAATCCATTTTCGTTCACCGGCTTCGCAAACGCGGCCTCGAATTCCTGGCCGAGCTTCGGCAACTCGATGCGATCCTGCGGACGCTTCGGGCCGGCGACACTCGGATGCACGGAACCGAGGTCGAGTTCGAGCGACTGCGAGTAATCGATCGCGCCCTTCTGCGGCACGCCCCAAAGGCCCTGCGCCTTGTAGTAGGCCTCGTAGGTGGCGATGAGTTTCTCGTCGCGCCCGGTGGCGCGGAGATAATTCGAGCACTCGGCGT
>JAYVZM010000037.1:0-16392 GCA_043783345.1 Verrucomicrobiota bacterium | reverse complement strand
AGGCCTCCGTGCCTGCCGTGTTTGGGGCCGAAGAACGGCAGGCACGGAGGCCTGCCGCTACACGACCATTCGGGCCTACCGCGTCACTCGCCGCAGATTGTCGATCACGATGGCGGCGGCGACGGCGGCGTTGAGCGACTCGGCCTGGTCGCCGAATTTCGGAATCGTCACCCGCTGGTTCACGAGCGCCTGCACGGCGGGCGAGAGGCCGCGGCCCTCGCTGCCGATGACGATGACCGCATCGCGCCGCGGTCGGAGCGTGTGCACGTCGTCGCCCCGCAGGTCGCAGCCGAGCACGGGCGCCTTTATGCCCGCCAGGGCCTCCGCCAGCGGCGCCGTGTAAACGGTCACGCGGGCAAACGAACCCATGCTGGCGTTGATGACCTTTTGGGAAAAGAGGTCGGGGCAATCCGGCGAGAGCAGCACGCGGTCGAGGGCGAACCAGTCGGCGAGCCGCAGCAGCGTGCCCACGTTGCCGGGATCCTGAATGCCGTCGAGCGCGAGGGTGAGGCCGCGGTCGAGGGTGCCGGCCGCCAGGGGGGTGCGGGTGATTTTTCCCACGGCCAGCACGGAGGAAGGGGTGGGGTAGTGGCTGGCGCGGGCCATTTCGTCGGGGGTGAGAACGACGGGTGCTGGGTAGGGCGGGGACTCCGTTCCGCGCCGAACGGCGGCGAAGGGACTCGCCGCCCTACCTTGCCACTCCTCGGTCGCGTAGATTTCCAGCAGGGGATAGCCGGCTGCAAGGAGTTCCCCGACAACCTTTTCTCCCTCAATGACGAAGAGTCCGGCCGCCTCGCGGTGCTTCTTTTCGCGCAGGGCGCGCAGGCGGGAAATGTCGGCTTTGGCCAGGGGCATCGGGGAACAAGAGCAGCCGGCTCCGTCGATGGCAATCCATACGGCGGAGCCGATCCGGCCGGCTTATGACGGGCTGCGTGACGTTCATGGATTGACGGCGCGCTTTGCTGCGGGCGGAATCCGGGTTCGTTCTTTAGTTAGTGTGTGTTGCCGCGGCCCGGCCTTCGCAAGGAAGCCGGGCCGCTGCTTTTGCGGGCTTCCCAATCCGCGGAAGAGCGCTAGGGTGCCATTTATGAAACGCCGCGGGCTCCTCGTTCCTGCCTTGAGTGGTGTGGCCCGGCTCTCCGGCCCGAGCCTATGAACTGGCGTGTGATTTTCCGCTGGCTGCTGGTGGTCTTTTTTGTCACGGCCGGGGCGAATCATTTCCGCGACCCCGGGTTTTATCTCCCCATGATGCCCGCCTGGCTGCCGTGGCACCTGCGGTTGATCCAGCTCAGCGGCGCGGCTGAAATCCTCGCAGGCATCGGCGTGCTCGTGCCGCTCACCCGCCGCGCTGCCGGCTGGGGGCTGATCGCGCTGCTGGTCGCGGTTTTTCCCGCGAACCTCCACCTGGCACTCAACGGCGTGCAACCGCCGGGGATGAGCGCGCCCGCCTGGGCGCTCTGGGCGCGGCTGCCGCTGCAGGCCGTTTTCATCGCGTGGGTGTGGTGGACCGCGCTCGCGGAACGCGAAAACCCGCTCGAGTGAAGATCCCCGGGGCATTTGCCGGGTGGAGGCGGGGCTACTAGCCCCGCGAGGCATGGCATTGGGTAACCCGCGGGACTGCTCGTCCCTCCTCCAATCGGGTCGGAGCAAGCTTCGAGGCATCAAACCCGCAGCGAAGTGAATTTCACTTCCGTTCCCGTGGCTTCGACGCGATGGGTCCAGGGTATTCCACGCCGAAGAGCGCCGGATGCGCTTGGGGCCGGATATCCGCGCCGGGCAGGAGGTGGGCGAAGAAATCGGCGAAGCGGAGACTGCACTGCAGGCGGCGCTGGCCCTGGGTGTCGATCTTGGGATTCACCTGGAGGACGGCTTTGGAGAACGGCGGGGCATTTTTCATCTTGAGCGCGCGCCGGCGGATTTCCTCGACCGGCAGGCCCTGGTCCTTGATGAGGGCATCGAGCCGCAGCAGATCGGCGTAGGTCACCGGGCCCCATAATTTGCGCCACAGTTCGGGGCGGATCACGGGGGCGGCGATGTTGACGATGCGTTTCTGGTCGCCGTCCTGCTGCCAGAAGCCGACGACGAGCAGGAAGGGTTCGTCGATTTCATACTGGCGGAGCGCATCGCCCAGATCGAGGGCGGTGCCGTATTTGACGGCCTTGGGATTAACCGGCATGCCGCCATGGCTTTTGTTCTCCGTGGCGGGGATGTCCCAGCGCTGGGTGTAGCTGGCCGGCTTGTAGCCGTCGAAGAAGGTGTCGCGCACCCATTTTTCAAAAACCAACCCGTGCTGCTGCACCTCCTGCGCGGAAGCCGCCGCGAGCGCCGTGGCGAGGAGGGCGAGAAAAAGGCGGGGGCGGCTCACTTCTCGAGGAAGGCCCGGAGCGCCTCGAGTTTCTCCATCCAATAAGCCTTCATTTTTTCGGCCGCTTCGGGGGTGGTGAGCTTGCCGTGTTCCGGCACCACCCGGCACTTGAGCGGTCCCTTCGGCCAGAAATTCACGCTCAGACTGGTGCTGTCGGGCCACAGGATGCGGATGGATTTGTGGGGGGTGGCCTTGCGCACGGTCAGCGGGGTGCGGGGCAGCCATTTCTCCCGCAAGGCGGCGTCCTTCCACGCGGCGAAGGCCCGGTCGACCGGGGCGACGATGGTCTTCGTGACACTGATCTCAAAGCCATCGGCCCGCTGGTGCTTGACGCGCAGTCCGCGGGCCTGCTCATAGCCGACCGCCACCATCTGGCGCCACCAGTCCGACAGCTTGTGCCGCAGCTGCAGCAGCCGGACGATTTCGCGGTGCGTCAATTTCCGGGCGCCAGCCCGGTCGAGCAGCACCAGCCACTCCGCCCAGGTTTGTCCCGTGGCTTTCTTGACCGCAGCGGCGCTGATGCCGTCGTATTTGCCCGCTGTGCGCTTCATCGATGGTCAGGTATGTAAAGGAGCGCGAGCCGGGCCTCAAGACTGATGGCGAAGCGCTGAATCTTTTTGTTTCCGCCGCTGCGCGAAACTGCTAGGCAATCCGGCATGAGCGAAGATACCGCACCCAAGCTGCGCCTGAAGCCCAAGCTGGCCGCCGACTCTGCGATCGCTCCGCAACCGCCGGTCGCCGCGAGCAGCCCCGCGCCCGAGCCGCTGCCCGCCGCCCCTGCTGCTCCCGCGTCCGCCGTGCCGGCTTCCGCGGCGCTCGTCCGTCTCAAACCCCGGCTTTCCAATCCGCCGCTTCAGGCGCCCACGCCGGCCCCGGCGCCCGCGCCTTTCGCGCCGCCCCCGGCCGCGCCGGTCGTGGCGAGCGCGCCTCCACCGGTTCCCCCGTCCGTGCCCGCCGCCGCGCCCGTGGCGCCCACCCCGCCCGTCCCGCCTGCGTCCGAAAAGCCGGCGGTAAAATTCGGCCTGCGGCCCAAAGTCGCGGCGGCGGCGCCTCCGCCCGCCGCGCCCGTGGCTGAACCTGCTCCGGCTGCCACCCCGTTGGTGGCGCTTGCTCCTGAAGCCACCCTCGCCCGGGCGGAGCCCGGAGCCGAGCCGCCCCTGCTGGAAGCTCCGGCCGAGACTGACGCGGGCGCCGGGGGCGAGCCGGGTGAGATCACGGCCATCCGCCAAGCGTCCGCTGCACCCTTTCCGCCTCCTCCGGGCAAATTTCCCGTGCCGCCGGGCATGGCGAAAAATCTCCAAGCCGCCGAAAATGCGGCGAATGCCCGCAAACTGGCCGGCGGCCCCAAATCCAAAAAACTGTTGCTGATCGCCGGCGGGGCCGTCGCCGCGGTGGTCGTGCTCGGCGGCGGTTTTTTTGCCTACCTGAGATTTACCGCGGTGCCCCCGCCGCCTCCCCCCAAGCCCAAGCTCGCGGCCAAGCCCGCCAAACCGCCGGAGACGCCGGCCGGGGTAAAGCCCGCCGAACCGGTGGCTGTGGTTGCGACCGTCGCCATCCCGCCCAAGGCCGAGCCCGCCGCCGTAATTCCCGCCGTCGTCAAACCCGCGGAACCCGCGGCTCCGGTCGCGGCCCCGCCGCCCGCCCCGTCAATCGCCTTCAAGGCCTGGATCGAGAACCTCCGGATCAGCGGGGTGCGCGCCGGGAGCAGCCCGCGGGTTTTCATCGGCGGCACCTCCTATGCTCCCGGCGATCTCGTGAACCCGCAGCTCGGCGTCACCTTCGTCGGCTACAATGCGGAGACCCGCCTGCTCACGTTCAAGGACGCCGCCGGCGCCAAGGTCGACCGGCGGAACTGATCTCGTGGTCGGCGAAGCCGACAGAGTCCGGCAGCGCGATCAGCGGGCTTAGCCGGAATCCTAGGAGTTGCCCGTGGGCCAGCGAGCTTGCTCGCGCTCTTTGGGCGCCCGCCAGCGGACTGGCCTACCGTCGCACTTTTTAATTTCGCAAGTTCAGAGGGAAAGCATGGCCAACTGCATGATCCCGGCCTAGGGAGAGGTCAGCGCGGCCTTGATGGTGCGCAGCAGCTCCGGGTCGGTGATGCCGTTGACCACGAACTGCACCCCCATGCACATGATCAGGAAGCCCATGATCTTCGTCATGGCATTGACGCCCACGGGCCCGATGAACCGCACCATCTTGCCGGCCAGCCGCAACACCACGTAGGTCAGCGCGGCCACGGCCACGATGCCGAGGATGATGGCCACATAGTCGAGCCAGCCGGTGGCAAGCGACGTGAAGCCGAGCGTCACGGCAATGGAGCCCGGGCCGCTCAGCATCGGCATGGCCAGGGGCGAAAAGGAAATGTCCACCTTCCGGCGCGCGGCCTCGCGGGCGTCGTCGGGTTCCGCGCCACCGTTGGCGCCGGTGAGCATGTTCATGCCGATGCCGGTCAGAAGAATGCCGCCGGCGATGCGCAGGCCGGGAATGGAGATGCCGAAGAAATTCATGATGAACGTGCCGCCGATCAGGAAGCTCACCAGAATGGCGATCATGTAGAGGCAGCCCTTGCGCGCCTGCTCGCGGCGGCGCTCGTCGCTGTCGCCCTCCGTGATGGCGAGAAACGTCGGCCCGGCGGAGAGCGGGTTGATGATGGGCAGCAGGCCGATGAACGTGCCGAGAAAAATCGCCCACAGATGGATGACGTTGGACATCGCGGACAGGGTGGCGGCGGGCGGGCGGTTTGGCGAGCCGTGACTACCAGACATCGACCGGGCCCTTCGGCACGGGAATGGACTGACGCTGTCTCACCGCCGGGTCGTCCGCCTGCATGAAGGAAGCCATCATCGGCGCGGGCCGGAATTTGGCCTGGAGTTCGCCTGTTTCGTCGAGAAACGGCGCGCGCCAGTGCTCGTATTTGGCGAGCAGCGCCTCGAACTCCGCGCGGGTGCCGAACTGGGTGACGCCCTTCTTGAATTCCTTGGCCGGGCCGAAACGCTTCGCATACCACGAGGCTGGTTTGCGGAAAAGCCGGCAACCATGGTCCTCGCCGAAAACCTCGATCATCAGGTCGAGGTGGCGGCGCATGACGTGCACCAGCTCCGGATAGCCCGGCTCGGGCAGCGTCTCGCCGGTTTTCAGGAAGTGCTGCGTGTGGGCGAAAATCCACGGGTTGTAGAAGGCGCCGCGGCCGATGCTGACGCCGGCGCAGCCCGTCTCGTCGAACATGTGCTTCGCGGCGGCGGGCGTGGTGACGTCGCCGTTGCCGATGACGGGAATCCGTTTCACCGCCTGCACGACGGCGCGGATGCCCGCGAGGTTCACGGTGCCGCTGAAACCCTGCGCGCGGGTGCGGCCGTGCACGAAGATGGCGGCGACGCCGGCGTCCTCCAGCACGCGGGCGAGGTCGGGCGCGGTGAGATTCTGGTCGTCCCAGCCGAGCCGCATCTTGGCGGTGATGGGAATCTTCACCGCCGCCACCATGCCGCGGACGAGCGCCGCGGTCTTGTTCAGCTCCGTCATCATGGCGGAGCCGCCGCCAATGCCGACGACCTTTTTCACGGGGCAGCCCATGTTGATGTCGACCGAGGCGATGCCCAGCGACTCGACGATGAGGGCGGCGTCACGCATCTCCTCCGGCACGGCGCCGAAAAGCTGCACGGCCAGCAGTTTTTCCGCGGGGCAGGTGCGGATCATCTGCCGTGCGCGCGGATTTCTCTCGATGAGCGAGCGGGCGTTGACGAGGTCGGTGGTGGTCCAGTCGAGGCCGCCGATTTCGCGCACGACGAGCCGGAAGGGCAGGTTGGTGTAACCCGCCAGCGGCGAGAGGAAGAGATTCGATTCCAGCTCATATGGCCCGATGCGCATCTCGCCACCATGCGCGGAGGTCCCCCGGCTGCAACCGAAAGGCGAGTAACCTATTGGGTTACTCTAGATCGAGTGATCCTTGCCGCCCCGCTTGGCGGCGAGCCAGTGTAGCATTCGCAGGGTCAGCTCCGCATCCGGCAATCGCGAACGTCCTTTGAGGAAATCCTGCAGCCGCTGTTTGGGAATGCCCAGATATCGCGCGAGACGCATTTTGGAAGCGTAAGGCCTGAGTTCTGTTTTGATCAGGTGAGCGAAGACATTCCACAGTGGTGGTCGAAGCCGGACATCGAGTAACCCCATAGGTTACTCTGGAGCCGTTGGCAGCGCTGAGACGGATGACTCAGCTCGCGGCGAGGGCGCGCTTCATCCGGTTGAGCGCCTCGGTGAGCGTGGCGCGCGGGCAGCCGAAGTTGAGGCGGACATGCGTGCCGCGGGGCTCGCCGAAGAAAGCGCCGTCGCTTAGGCCCACGCCATGCTGCTCGAAGTGGGCGACCGGATCGGCCAGCTGCAGCGCCGAGACATTGAGCCAGGCGAGGTAGGTCGCCTCGATGGGCGCCTCGACGGTCATGCCGGGCAGTTCGCGGGCGACGAAATCGAGGAGCAGGTCGCGGTTGGTCCGGAGCGTCGCGAGCAGCGCCTGGCGCCAGGGTTCGCTGTCGCGGTAGGCGGCTTCGCAGGCGACGTAGCCCAGCGAGGTGACCTCGGCCACGATGCCGGCGGTGGCGCGGACGAATTGCGCGCGCAGTTTTGCGTCGGGAATGATGGCGATCGAGGTGCCGAGGCCGGGGACATTGTAGGTCTTGCTCGGGGCCATCAGCGTGATGGTGCGGCGGGCGATCTCCTCGCCGAGCAGGGCGGTGGGCACGTGCGGCAGATTGTCGAGGATTAGGTCGCAATGGATCTCGTCGGAGCAGAGCACGAGGTTGTGGCGCACGCAGAACTCGCCGAGGCGGGCGAGTTCGTCGCGCCGCCAGACGCGGGCGAGCGGATTGTGGGGATTGCAGAGGAAGAAGAGCCGGGTGCGCGGCGTGACGGCGCGCTCAAGCGCGGCCCAGTCGATTTCCCAGCGGCGGTCGGCGGCATCGAGCCGGAAGGGGGCCTGGGTGGAAACGCGGTCCCTGTTCTTCGGCGCGCTCATGAACGGCGGGTAGACGGGCGTGAGCGTGAGCACCTCCTCGCCGGACTGCGCGAAGGCCTGGGCGGTGACGTTGAGGCCGACCACGAGCCCCGGCAGCCAGACCAGCCAGGCGGGATCGATGCGCCAGCCGTAGCGCTGTTCGAGGGCATTGACGAAAGCGTCGACCGTGGATTTCACCGGGCGGGCATAACCGAAGACGCCCTGCGCCACGCGCTCCTGCAGGGCGGCGATGATGGCGGGCGACGACTTGAAATCCATGTCGGCCACCCAGAGAGGCAGGATGTCGCGGCCGGCGTATTTCTGCCATTTCTGCGAGTCGGTGCCGCGGCGCTCAATCACGGTGTCGAAATCAAATGTCATAAGTCAGGGAGCGATTGAAGCGACGGAAGCGGAGGAAGCCACGGAAATTTTGACGTGCCGGGCGAAAACCGCCTGACTGTGCCGCCATGGATGCTGAAGCACTGCCCGCCGCTTGCGGCGGGATTTCCCAATTGAGATCAGGACGCCAGGCCAGTCCCGCCCCCGGTGAACATTTCCGGACCTTACCCCGATGAGCGGCACGGGCGAAAAGGCGGCGTTCAAACCCACGCCGGTGTTCCGGCGCGCGCAACCGGAGGACGCGGCGGCGCTGACGCAGATCGCCCTCGCGGCCAAACAGTCGTGGGGCTATCCGGACGAATGGATGGCCCAATGGCGGGCGGACCTGACCGTCGCGCCGGGCTACATCGGCGGTTCGCCGGTGTGGGTGGCGGAGCTGGAGGGCGCGCCGGCCGGTTTCCTCGGGTTGGTGCGCACGGACGGCCACTGGCACCTCGAACACCTGTGGGTGCTGCCCGCCTTTCATGGCTGCGGGCTGGGTCGCGCGCTGTTTGCGGAAGCGGTGCGGCAGGCCCGGGCGGCGGGCTCGACGGAGTTGAAAATCAAGTCCGACCCCAACGCCGAGCCATTCTACTTGAAGATGGGCGCGGTGCGCACCGGGCTCGAGATCTATGAATTGCTCGGAAAAATCAGCCGCGAGGTGCCGCAGCTGACCTATTCACTCGGCGAGATGCGGTGAATCCCCGCCCGGTTTGGCAAGCCGGTGGCTCGGGTTCCATTATGGCTGGCCGGCATGACGTCGCCAATTTTTGTGCGGTTTTCTGGGCGGCGGGTGCTATAGATCGAACCGCCATGATGGATGACTCCACCCTGCTTCGCCGCTACGCCCAGGATCGCTCGGAAAGTGATTTTGCCGAGTTGGTGAACCGGCATCTGAATCTCGTGTATTCCGCGGCCATACGGCAGGTCAACGGCGACACCCACCTGGCGCAGGACGTCACCCAGCTGGTGTTCACCGATCTTGCCCGCAAGGCAGCCAGATTGGCCGACCACCGGGTGCTCGCGGGCTGGCTGTTCACCAGCACGCGGTTTGCCGCGGCCAAGCTCGTGCGCGGTGAACGCCGCCGGCAGGTCCGCGAACAGGAGGCGCAACTCATGCAAGAAAACTCCGCAGCAGACCCGGGCTCCCAATTCGACTGGGGGCGTGTCCGCCCGGTGTTGGACGAGGCCCTGGGTGAACTGGATGAGCGGGATCGCGAGGCGATCCTGTTGCGCTACCTGGGAGGCTGTGACTATGCACAGGTCGGCGCGAAGCTTTCGCTCTCCGAGAACGCCGCGCGAATGCGCACGGACCGGGCCGTGGACAAGTTGCGGGTCCTGCTCGCCCGGCGCGGGGCGACCTCGACGGCCGCGGCGCTGGCGCTGGCGCTGGCCAACCAGGCCATCGTGGCCGCGCCGGCCGGTCTCGCCACCGCGGTGACCAACACGGCGCTGGCGGGTTCGGGCGCCGTCGCAACCTTGACTTTTATGAGCCTGACCAAACTACAACTCGGACTCGCCGGGGCGGTCCTTGTGACCGGTGCCGGCATCTATGCCGTGCAGGAGCAAGACAACGCGGCGTTGCGCGCCGAACTCGCCCGCTTGCCGCCCAGCCGGGGGAAAATCGCCCGATTGAGCCAGGCGAACCAGCAGCTTGAGCACACGGCCCGAACGGTCGCGGACCTTCAGGTCAGCGAGACGGAGCTCGCGCGCTTGCGGGATGAGGTCGCCGCGCAGCAGCGACTGCAGGCCGCGGCCCGGCCGGCGCAGCGGCCGGCCGCCCCGGGTGTTTCATCCGGCCCGCTGGTGAAGGAGATGTATGCCCTGGCGGATCTCGACACAAAGCCCACACCGGCCGTGTTGGAAACACCGGCCTACCCGGCCGCAATGGCCGCTGCCGGGATCGAGGGCTCGGTGGTGGTGTCGTTCGTCGTCGATTCAAATGGCCAGGTGCAGGGAGCCCGGGTGGTGGAATCTTCCCGGCCCGAGTTTGAGGCGGCAGCCGTCGCCGCAGTGGAAAAATGGCAGTTCGCTCCCGGTCGCAAAGGCGGCCGGTTGGTGAACGCGCATGTCAGCCAGAAGATCGACTTCAATCTCGCGGGCGGGGCCGGCACCGCGCCCGCGCCGGCGGATTGGTTTTGAGCCATGCGCCCCGGCAGATGGCCTTTCGCGGTCTTCGCCACTTTGATCGTGGTGACGATCGCCGTGCTCGGCTGGCAGCACCGGCGGGCCAACGAACTCCGCGGAGAGATTGCCCGGCAGCGCGCCCAGACGCACGAGCAGGCGCAGTTGCGGGCTGAGAACCGGCGGTTGGCCGCCGAGCAGCCGACCGCAGCAGAGCTGGCGGACCTTGCCGCCAGACGCCGGGTGGCGGAACAGCTGCGTTCGCAGCTGGCTGCCATGCACCAACGGGAAAAAGCGCCGGTGCTGGCCGTCGCGTCGGAACAGAAAGCGGACTCCGGCATGCCGGTTCAATCGCTGAAGGGAAATGCAGTCGCCCGCCGGTTTTGGCAAAATGCGGGACAGGCGACACCCGACGCGGCTTTTCAAACCACGCTCTGGGCCTCGGCGGCCGGTGACATCGATTCCCTGGCTGATCTGCTGAAGCTCGACCCCGAAGCCGGGAGAGAGGCGGCGGCAGCTTTTGACCGGCTGCCGGCAGTCGTGCAAAACGAGCTCGGCACGCCGGACCGGCTGATCGCGCTTTTGACTGCCATGGATGTGCCGCTCGGCAGTGCGGCAATTTTGGGGCAGTTCCCCACCCCGACTGACACCAGGGTTTCCGCCCAACTGATCGATGCCGACGGGCAAGCGAAAGTAGCGGTGTTTTCCATGCGCGCCGACGGTGATCGCTGGCGCCTGATGGTGCCGTCAGCGGTCGTGAAGAAATACGCCGGCTGGTTGCAGGCGCCGGCGGAGGGTGAAGGGCTGAAGTAGGGGCGCAGAAAAACGGCTGATCCATTGCAAAGGGAGATGCGTGCCGGATTTTCCCGGTCGCATTGTCACAGGGGTGGACAGAATTTCCCAGCCCGGGATGGGGGCAGAAACTAAGTGTCGTTTTTTTCGGCACTTGCGCGGGCGGGTGCTTCCGGCACGCGGCAAGCATGACTGGAGGTCAGTCAACCCAACCAAGGAGACACAACCCATGAACCTAGTTCGATACAGCTATCCGCGCACGACTTCGCTCGTGCCCGCATTCGGTCGCAACCCGTGGAGCGGGCTCGAATCCGAAATTGACCGCCTGTTCGAGACGGCGCTGGGCGACTTTGCCGCTCCCGCCCTCGGACACCGCTTCCCCGTGGATCTCTACGAGGACAAGGACAACACCTACGTTCGCGCCGAACTGCCCGGCCTCACCCGGGATGACATCAGCGTCGAGGTGGTGAACGATTATCTGACCATCAATGGGAACCGCAAGGTGACCGACGATGATGGCAAGGTGACCGAGACCTTCTCGCTCAACCGCTCCATCGCTTTGTCCGACGCGGTGCAGGCCGAAAAAGTCAGTGCCACCTACGAAAACGGCGTGCTCAACGTGACTCTGCCGAAACGCGAGGAGGCCAAGCCGAGGAAAGTCACCATCGAAATCAAATAACGGAGGACACCACCATGACGCTCTTACGCTCAATCATTCCCGGCCTCGGCCAGGCGACCCGCATCGCGAAGGGCCAGCCCACGCAATCCGCCGAAGCCCGCATCAAGCCGGCCTTTAACGTCCGCGAGGACGAGCATGGCTACAATGTCACCGTCCAACTCCCCGACGTGGCCAAGGATGGTCTCGAAATCACCGCCCACGGGGACGGGCTGACGATCGTCGGCCGCCGCGCCTGGAGCCCGCCCGCCGAATGGACGGTGCGGTATCGGGAAACGCCCCGCGCGGACTTCGAGCTTACGCTGACGCACGAAGGCGACGTCGATGCCGACAAGAGCACCGCCGAACTGAAGGAAGGCGTGCTGCACCTGACGCTGCCGAAGGCCGAGGCCGCCAAGCCCCGCAAGATCGCGATCCAATAATCAACCCCAGAGGCGGTGACCACGAAGCCGGACGCAACCCGCGTCCGGTTTTTGTTCAAAAGTGACAAAATAAAACTTGTCACAGTTCAACGACGGTGGGCGGGCCGGCACAGTATAAGCTACTCAGCAGGTCAACGTAGCCGGCGGTTTAGGGGTAGGCCGCCGGGCGACGGCCTGCCACGCGCGGGCATGACCGCCGGGAGCCGCATAGCGCGGCCCCGGCGGTTTTATTTTGCGTCGATAAAGGCCCTCGCGCCGCCCGGGCCGGGCTGATGATGGCCGTTATGAACGGCGTGCTCCTCGCGTTGCTGGTTATCGGATTCACCGGGTTCGTCATCTGGCTCGGCGCGGGGCAGGCGCGCAAGACGCGGGAGAATCTAGGTCGTCTGACCGAAAAACCCGGCCTGCAACTGAACGCGGCGGAACCGAGACTCGGGATTTTTTGGTCCGCGCCGGCGGGGCGCGGAACTTTCAAGCGGAAGCAGGGCGCCCTGACCTACGTGGAGCAGGGTTCATTTGCCGCCGAAACCGTGTGCGCGCACTTCGAGCCGGCGGCGGCGTTGCTGCGCGACCTTGCGGACGTGGCCGAGATCTGCGCGCAGGCAGGCTGACGGCCGGTCACTTCGGCTTGCGCGCGGCGGGAATGAGCACCGAGGCGAGGATCGCCGCCGCCAGCACCGTGCCGATGATGCCCAGCGAAAGCTTGATGGGTATCGTCATGTAGTGCGACGCGAGCATCTTGGCGCCCACAAAGACCAGGATCGCCGCCAGCCCGACGTTGAGGTAGCGGAACAGCTGCATGACGCCCGACACGGCGAAATAGAGCGAGCGGAGGCCGAGGATGGCAAAGATGTTCGAGGTGAAAACGATGAATTCATTGCGCGTGATGGCGATGACCGCGGGGATGGAATCGAGGGCAAACATCACATCGGTCGTCTCGACCACCACGAGCACGATGAACAGCGGCGTGGCATGCCAGCGCCCGTCCACGCGGGTGAAGAAATGGCCGCCCTCGAACTTCCCCGTCACCGGCAGAAAACGGCGGGCGAGCTTCACGGCCGGGTTTTTCTCGGGGGCGAAGCCGTCGTCCTTCTTGGGGATGGCCAGCTTGATGCCGGTGTAGACCAGGAAGGCGCCGAACACATAGATGATCCACGCGAAGGAGTTGATCAGGCTGATGCCGGCAAAAATGAAGAGCGCCCGCATCACCACCGCGCCGAGGATGCCCCAGAACAACACCCGGTGCTGGTGTCGCGGCTCCACCCGGAAGTATTGGAACACGACAATGAAGACGAAGACGTTGTCCACGCTCAGGCACAGCTCGACGATATAGCCGGTGAAAAACTCGAGCGCGGCCTGCTCGCCCACCTTGAAGGAGACCAGGAGGTTGAAGCCCATCGCGAGGCCGAACCACACGGCGCACCACGCCAGCGCCTCCTTCATGGTGACGGCGTGGGCGTGGCGGTTGAACACACCCAGGTCGAGGGCCAGCATGACGGCCACGAAGGCGAGGAAGCCGGCCCACGTCCACCAAGGCAGGCTGCTGAACATGGCAAGGGTGTTGAGCACGAGGGCGCCGAGTGTGGGGACGCCCCGCGGAGGGGCGCAAGCCGGATTGGAGGCGGGCCAGCAAACCATTGACAAGCCGGCGATGAATCCTTTCCAAGAGCTTTTCTCAGCGATGAATTTCCGTATCCACTCCACCGGCCTGCTTTTCCTGCTGCTGGCATTGCTTGCCCCGGCGCAGGACAAATCCGCCGAGCAGGCGCAACACGACACGACCACGGCGGCGGCGGCCGCCGTGACCACGGGCAAGGTGCCGCCCACGCCCGATTTTCTCGAGCACCTGGTGGACGCGACCCTCGGGATTTTCAATGTCCGGAGTTCGGAGAACACCGTGACGCACTACGCCATCGCCATACTTTTCCTCATCGGCGCCCTGTTTCTGCGGCGGGCGGTGACCACGTTCATTTTCGGGTTTCTGAAGAAAATGGCGGCGAGGACCGAGACGACCCTTGACGACAAGCTGTTCCCGGCGCTGGAGGCGCCGGTGGCGACCTTCATCATGCTCACGGGCATCTTTGCCGCGCTGAAGGTGCTGAAACTGCCCGTCGCGACCGACCAGGCCATCGGCTACGGCTCCACCGTCGCCTTCTCGCTCGTGACCTTTTGGGGAATGTTGCGGGCGTTTGACGCCGTGCTGGACCATGCGCAGGAGGTCGCGCTAAAGAAGCAGATGGGGGTCGCGGCGTTCATGCCGTGGATCAAGAAGACGCTCGTCACGATCTTCGTGATTTTTGGGCTGCTGATGGTCGTGCAGAGCCTGGGCTTCGATGTGAAGGCGCTGCTGGCCGGCCTCGGCATCGGCGGCTTGGCCTTCGCGCTCGCGGCCCAAGATACCATCGCGAACCTCTTCGGCTCCATCGTCGTGGCCATCGACCAGCCGTTCAAGATCGGCGAGACGGTCAAGATCGGCGCCAGCACCGGCCTGGTCGAGGACATCGGCCTGCGCTCGACCAAGATCCGCCTCGCCGACAAGTCGCTCGTCATCCTCCCCAACAAGATGGTGTCCTCGGAGGCGATCGTGAATCTCTCGCGTTTCACCGCCCGCCGGGTGGAGCAGGTGTTCGGACTGACCTACGACACCAAGCCGGAGCAGATGGAGGCTGTCGTGGGGGAGATCCGCCAGCTCATCGAACGGGAGCCCGAGGTAAACCCCGCCTCGGTGCACGTCTATTTCCGCGACCTCAGCGCCTCGTCGCTGGACATCTGGACCGCCTACGAGATCAAGGATCCCGACTTCGCCAAGCACATGGCGCTGCGGCAGCGGCTCAACCTCGCCATCATGCGCGCGGTCGGGGCGCGCGGGCTGGCGTTTGCCCGCCCGACGTCGGTGATGCCTCTCGACGGGCCGGTGGCCAAGCAGTTCGTTGAGCGGAGAGAGAAACTGTAGGGCGGGATCGCCGACCCCGCCCTACATTGCTCAATCCAGCGTCTGCCGGTAGCGTTTCACGCCGACCGTCATCGCCACCGCGAGGAAAAGCAGGAGCGGCCAGATTTCCGGGGCGATCTCCCGCGCGCCGTTGCCCTTGAGCAGGATGCCGCGCACGATGCGCAGGAAATGCGTGTTGGGCAGGCAGGTGCCGATCCATTGCGCCCATTCCGGCATGCCGCGAAACGGAAACATGAAGCCCGAGAGCAAAATCGAGGGCAGGAAGAAGAAGAACGCCATCTGCACCGCCTGCAGCTGGTTCTGGGCGAGGGTGGAAAAGGTGATGCCGACGGCGAGGTTGGCGGCGATGAAGAGCAGCGAGACGGCATAGAGCAGGGTGAAGCTGCCGATCATCGGCACGTGGAAAATGTAATGTGCGGCGAGCAGGATGAGGGTGACCTGGATGTAGCCGACGGCGATGTAGGGCACGATTTTTCCCGCCATCACCTCGAACGGCCGCGCCGGCGTGGCGAGCAGGTTTTCCATCGTGCCGCGCTCCCGCTCGCGGGTGATGGCCAGGGCGGTGATGATGACCATCGTCATGGTAAGCACGACGCCCATCAACCCGGGCACGATGTTGTATTGGGTGATGTTCTCGGGATTGTAGTGGGCGTGAATCTGGAAATTGACCGGACCGGATTTCGCGCGCAGGCGCGCGAGCGGGCCCGTGAGATCGCGGTTGAGGACGCTGTCCGCCAGCGCCCGGGCGGCGGCGACCGCAGGGCCGACGGCGCCGGGATCGGAAGCGTCGGCCTCGATGAGCACGGTCGGCTGCTCGCCGCGCAGCAGCCGGCGGGAAAAGTCCTCGGGGATGTTGAGGACAAACTGCACGTCGCCACGCTGCAGCAGCTGCTGCGTCTCGGCCTCGGTGGCGGCCTCGCGGACGAAGGTGAAGTAGTCGCTCTGCTTGAGCGCGGCGACGAAGGTGCGGGCGAACGGTCCCTGGTCGGCGGCGCGGATCGCCGCCGGCAGGTGCTTCGGGTCGGTGTTGATGGCGAAGCCGAAAAGCATGAGCTGGACGAGCGGGATGCCGACCATCATGCCGAACGTCACGCGGTCGCGCCGCATCTGGATGAATTCCTTGAGCACGATGGCCCAGAAGCGATGGAGGGTGAAGCGGGGCATCAGGGTTTCCTGGGTTCGGCCGAACACACCCCGGCGCTGCGCGCCACCCCTCTCAAACGGGGACCCGCGCCCCGGCTGACGTGGCTTCTATTCCCCTCTTGAGAGGGGTGCCCGACTTGTCCTCCGTAGTCTTGGCGAAGGAGGAAGGGCGGGGTGTGTTTGGTCCCGCGAGGCATGTCATGTTGCGCCTTCACGAGAAATTATCCTTCGCCTCGCTCATCAGACTGATGAACACGTCCTCCAGTCCCGAACGCACCTTGGTCCACACATGGGCGGGGTCGCGCACGCGGGCGATGGAGGCTTCGAGCCGCGCCGCATCCCGGCCGCTCACATGGAGCAGGTTGCCGAAGGCCACGACCTGTTCGATGCCGTCGCAACCCCGGAGGGCGGCGGCCAGCTGGCGAAGATCCGGGCCGCTCACGGTCCAGGTGATGAGCTTGGCGGCGGTGAGGACCTCGTCGAGCGTGCCGCGCGTGAGCAGGTTGCCGTAGGCGAGGTAGGCGAGCCGGTCGCAGCGCTCGGCCTCGTCCATGTAGT
>JAYVZM010000036.1:0-16421 GCA_043783345.1 Verrucomicrobiota bacterium | reverse complement strand
GACGTCGATCCTGCCCGGAGCAATCGACGTTTCACCCCAGACCCCTTCCCTCCCGCTCAACTTAATCCTCATACCGCACTATGATCACCGCACCCCTGCCCCTCGCGCTCGAGCTTCTCATGAATAAGACCGCCATGGAATTGTTCCATGCCGGTAGGTTTATGATGTGGCCGATCCTGCTCCTCTCGTTCCTGCTCATCACGGTCGTGATGGAGCGCCTGATCTTCATTTTCCGCGAAAACGCCCGACGCCAGCCCGAAGTGGTCGAGAAGATGCTTGAACGGGTCGAGGCCAAGGACATCGAGGGCGCCCTCGAGCTGGGCAAGAAGAGCCCGGACTATGTCGCCCGCATCATGGTCTACGCCATCTCCCACCGGGAACACTCGCTCGGCAACGCCTTCACCCGCGCCGCCAACCAGGAAATGCAGCGCTTCAGCCAGGGCCTGCCCACCCTCGACACCTGCATCACCGCCGCTCCGCTGCTCGGCCTGCTCGGCACGGTCACGGGCATGATGAACACCTTCGGCGCGCTCGGCGAAGGCAGCGGCGACATCGCCGCGGCCGCCGGCGCCATCACCGGTGGTGTGGCCGAGGCGCTGATCGCGACCGCCTGCGGTCTCGCCATCGCCATCACCGGCCTGCTCCCCTTCAACTATCTCAACGCCCGCCTGGATGAAGCCCGTCACGAAGTCGAGGACGCCTCGAACTCGCTCGAGATCATCATCAACAAGTCCGAGAGCACCGCCGCCCGCTAATCGCGGCAGCCCTCCCCCGACTTCAACCTTCAAACACTAACTGTCATGCACGGTGGTGGTGGTGGAACAGCCCCTGGTGGCACCAAAAGAGCCCGCATTGAGATCATCCCTCTCATTGACGTCATCTTCTTTCTGCTCGCAACGTTCGTCCTCTTCACCCTTTCCCTGAACAAATCGAACGGTCTGACCACCGTCCAACTGCCCATCTCGACCACCAGCGAGACGCGCGATCCCGCCGGCACCGCGACCATCAGCATCACGGATGAGGGCGCGATCGGCTGGAACAAGGACTTGATCACCCTGGAGGAATTCATCCAGCGCCTGCAGCAATATAAATTACAGGAGCCGGATGGGCGGATCCTGATCAACGGCGACGAACGCGCCTTCTTCGCCCAGGCCGTCTACGTGTTCGACGAGGCCCGCAAGGCCGGCTTCACCAAGATCTACATCGAGACACACGTCCGCCGCTGAAAAACGCCCCTTCGCCCTAAGAAACCAGCGCCCCTCGCGTAATACCAATTACCAGCAGTCCCACCATGGAAGGCCACAAAGTCAAAATTCCGGTCCGCAAGAAGGCGCGTATTGAGATCATCCCGCTCATTGACGTCATCTTCTTCCTGCTCGCGACTTTCGTCCTCTTCACCCTGTCGCTCAATCGCATCCAGTCGGTGCCCGTCGACCTGCCCGTTGGCTCGCAGAGCAAAGACAAGCCCGATGTGGAACCGGTGACCATCCAGGTTTCCGAGGTCGGGACCATATTCTGGAACCGGGAATTGATCGAGCCGGGTGAAGTGCCTTCGCGCATCGCTTATTACAAAACCCAGACCGAGGATCCCCGCATCCTGATTGCGGGCGACGAAAAGGCCCGTTTCGGCACCACCGTCTCCATTCTCGATGAGGTCCGCAAGGCCGGCATCAAAAAATTCTCGGTCGAAACCCGCACCCGCCCGACGGGCAAATAAGCCCCCACCCACGATGAACAAGGACCTGATCATTGGCATTCTGGTTTCCGTGGCGCTCCACACCACCTTTCTTTTCGGTTTCAACCGCAAGGCTCCCCCCGTGCATAAGGGCGCGGGGCCGAAGGAAGCCATCATGCAGTTTGAGATGCCTCCGCTCGAAGAGGAGAAGGAGGAGAAGGTCGAAGATCTGCAGGAAGAGGTGACGCAAAACCAACTGGCTCCGCCCAGCCTGGTGGACATGCCGTCTGTCGTGCCGGTCGACGCTTTCACCCAACCCCTCACCCCGCCGCCCCCGCCCGGCCTCACCGCCGCCGCCGGTGCCATCACCATTCCGGTCATCAAACCCGGCACCAATTTCGGCAAGGGCATCAAGGACCTGTTTGACATCAACAACCTTGACCAGAAGCCCGTGGCCCGCGTGCAGCAAAACCCGAATTATCCTTATGAGATGAGCCGGGCCGGCATCAGCGGCTCGGTGGTGGTCGAATTCATCATCAACTCCAACGGGGACGTTATCCAGACCCAGATCGTCAAGTCTTCCCACCGCGAATTTGAGATGCCCGCGATGCAGGCGGTGCAAAAATGGAAATTCAAGGCGGGCCGCAAGGGCGGCCGCGCGGTGAACGTTCGCGCCTCCCAGCTCATCGAGTTCAACCTCGAAGACAGCAAATAACAGCGCAGCCCAGCCATGTTGCACCTCCTTTCCACCCCGGTCCGCTCCATCCTCGCCCTGTTGGGCGCCAGCCTGCTGGTCGTCACCCTGCCGGCCCAGACGCCCCCGGTCCGGGACTATTCGCCCACCGACTCCACGGCGGAACTCATGCCCAAATACCGGGAGGCGATCGACGCGAAGCCGGCGAATTACACCGCGGCCCTCGCCATTCTCGATGCCCAACTCGCCAAGGTGCCGGCCGACAGTTACGATGCCGCCCTGATTTATCAGATCAAGACGCAGGCCCTGCTGCAAAAGGGCGATTTCAGCGCCGCGGTCGAACCGCTCGAAAAGGGTCTGGCCCTGTCCGATTCCAAGACCCCCACCTACTACGAAGAGCGCGCCACCCGCGAACTGGTTTATTTCCTGTCCTCACTGTATCTGCAGGAAGCCTTGCAGTCAAAAAATCCAAAAATCGCTGCGAGCCTGTATGAGAAGGCGGACAAGGCGATGGCCCGCTGGATCAAGCTGACTCCCAAACGGACCCCTGAAGCCCAGCTGATCTACGCGCAGCTGCTCTACAATTGGGCGACGCAGAACCCGGAGCCCGATCAGAACATTCTCAAACGCGCGCTGGAGCAGACCGAGATCGGGCTGCATCTCTCCTCCCACCCCAAGGATATCCTTTACGATTTCAAGATGGCTTGCCTGCAGCAGCTCGGCCGCAACGAGGAGGTGACGGACGTCCTCGAGCTCCTCATCAAGATCAAGCCCGACACCAACAACTACTGGTCGCAACTCGCCGCCCTCTATCTGCAGTCCGAGCAACCGCTCCGCGCCGTCCTCACCATCGAGCGCGCCCAGGCCCGGGGCCTCATGCAGACCACGAAGGACAATTACAACCTCATCGGCATCTACTTCAACATGGGCCAGTATGAGAGGGCATCCGAGCTGCTCGATGCCGGCTTGAAGAGCGGACACGTCGAGAATGACATCAAGAACTGGGAACTGCTGGCTCTCGCCTACCAGCAATTGGAGCGCCCCTTCAAGAGCATCGAAGCCCTGAAGGACGCCACCAAGGCCTTCCCAAAGGCAGGTCAGCTCGAGTTCTCGATCGGACAGGCCTACAACACACTCGGAAACTCCGAGCAGGCCCTGGTCCACCTGCAGGCGGCCATCAAGAAGGGCGACCTGACCAAGCCCCATCAGGTTTACGGTTATCTCGCCTACGTCGCCTACGAACTCAAGAAATACGACGTCGCTCTCGACGCGGCCAAGCACGCGGCCGCCTACCCCGAGGGCGCCAAGGAAGGCAAGAACATGATGAAGGCCATCGAGGACGTTATCAAAGACCGCGAGGCCAAGAAAAATAAAACCTGATTTCAATCAACGCCCGTTTCACCAGACCATGAACAAAGTCTACCTCATAATTCCCCTGATTGGCCTCCTGATCTTCGGCGGCTTCTATTACGATTTCACCAGCAAATACGAAGCCCGGGCCAAGGAAGTTGCGGCCAAGATCGAGCAGGAGAAAAAGGACCGGGCGGCGCGGGACATTGCCAACCGCGAACTTGCCATCAAGGCGGCGGTCGAAACCCAGGCCAAACGCAAACTCGAAAGGGAGAAAAGGGAAGCCGCCGAGGAAGCCAAGCGCGTCGCCCGCCAGGAAGCCGAGGACCAGCGTCTGCGGGCCTACGACGATCGCAACAAACTGCGCGAACAAGTCGCCCGCCTGAAGAAGGATCTCGAGGAGGTCAAGGCGGCCACGGCCAAGGTGGCCGACGAGAAGAAACGCCATCTGGACGAGGGCGCTTTCCTCAAGACCTATGTGAAAAAGGCCGAGGCCAACGTGAAATATTACTACGACCTGCTGGACAAGATCGCCGCCGCCGAGGACGCCAAGGTGAAGGCTGATGCCGCCGCCGCCGCCGCCGCCAAGAAAGGCTAACCCGTTTCAATTTCGACCCACATGAACAAGTCATATCTCATCGTTCCTCTCGTGCTGCTGATCCTGTTCGGCTTCTTCTACAACGGCGCCCTCAAGGAGATGGCGGACAAGGAAGCCACCAAACAGGCAGCCGTTGCCAAGGCCAAGGCCGATGATCTGGCCCGCAAAAAGGTAATCGAGGACAAGGCCACCGCCGAGGCGAAGAAACGTCAGGAAGAGCGTGAAGCCACCGATCTCGCCAAGGAACAGAAGAAAACGCGCGAATACGAGGATGCGCTCAAGAAGCTGCGCGACGAGACCGCCGACTACACCACGCAGGCCGACAAGTTCGCCAAGGAGGCCGCCGATCTCGAAATCCAGATTTCCCAAGGCCGCGCGGAGCGGGAGAAACTGAACCGCGAGACCCTCGAACTGGCCAAACAGGTGGAACTCGACAAGATCAACCGCCGCACCGCCGAACTGGAAATCCAACGGATGATGGAGATGGTCGCCAAGAAGCTGAACGACAGTTCGATCGTGATACCGCCCCCCCCGCCGCCGATCGCGGCGAAGTAGCCCGCCTCCCCTCCAGCCGCACCTTGAACAGTGCGGCTTTTTTGTGTCCGGACCAACCCTCCTCAGGCCCTCCCGGGCGCGCATCGTTGCATGCGGCCCGGAGGCTCGCCTACCGGGAAGTTGGGTATCGGCGCGCAAATTGCCCGCCTCCACCGCACGAAACTGACCCGCATTCTCGCCCCGGCAGTCTTCGCCCTCCCCGCGCTAGCGCACGCGCATCCTGGCCATGGCAGCCGGGAGTTGACTTGGAATTTTGATCATCCGGCCGCCCACCCGCTCGCCACCATTCCCTGTTTGGGTGTGATGTTCCTTGCCGGCTGGACCGTGCCGCGTCTGCGGCGCCAAGCCCGGACCGAAAAGATCCCGACCGGAAGCCGGCATTAGCCCTGTCCCGCAAAGCATGGCTTGCACCGGCGCTGCGAACCCGCCGCTGCCTCCCGGCCAGGATATGACACTGCCGCCGCCTGACGGGCCGCAGGCGCCCGTCGCCGATCACCGGGCCGGCGGCCGCGTCGTCCAATGAATGCAGACCGCTCCGGCACCGGCGTTTATTACTGGAGGAATCGTGCGTGCGATCTGCCGCCAGCGGGACCTTTCACCGGGCCGATCATTCCTAGCCGCAATCAGCGCCTTTAACCAAAATGATACTTGGCAAGGCATCTGCTTATGTGGACTGCAGCCCGGATATTCCCATTCCGGACCAAGCTGCCTCACTACCACCACCAACCCGTATGAAATCAAAAACAACCTCCCTCCTCCTCGGTGTTCTGGCCCTCGCGGCTCTGTCCGCTTCGGCCCAGACACCCGCGGCCCCCGCACCCGCTGCGCCGGCTGGATCGTGGGTCTTCACCCCGACGTTCGCCTCGCAATACATGTTTCGTGGCGCCCGCCTCGGCGGCCCGTCCTTCCAACCGTCGATCGAATACGATCAGGGCAGCCTCGCGATCGGCGTGTGGGCCAGCACCCCGATCAGTTCCAAGGTGGTCGGACAGTCCGATCCCGAGCTTGATATCTACGGCTCCTACACCCTGGAGGTTGTGAAGGACACCCTGACCTGGGTGCCCGGGTTTACCATCTACACCTACCCGGATGCGGATGAGAATGCCGGCTTCTACAAGGCCACCTACGAACCCAATATCGCGATCAACTACACGGTCGCCGGCTGGAAGTTCACGCCCAAGCTCTACTACGATTTCAAGCTGAAGGGCCCCACCTATGAGATCACCGCGTTCTATGCCATCCCGCTGCCGGACGCCAAAACCGAGATCGATTTCACCGCGCAGTTCGGCACCTTCAAATGGACTTCCTTCGCACCCAATGCGACGAACTCCCTGGGGATGCCGGTCGACGTGAAGAACTACGGCAACTATTACTCGGTCGGCCTCGCCACTCCCTTCCAGCTGAGCAGCAATTCGAAGCTCACGGTCGGCCTGGCCTACGTGAAGGGTTCCGACAACTTCCTCAAGTATGGCACCGATGCCAAATACCCGAACAGCGCCGCCGTCGGGCGGGCCGTGTTCACGATCAGCTATGCGCTGACCTTCTGATCCACGCGGGTTGCAGCCGCGAGCGGCGCTCCAGTCTCCACGCACGGCCCGGGCGAAAACGTCCGGGCCGTTTGGTGGCCGGAGCTGAAATGGAGCAACAAGGCGGGACTATCGGTCCCATCTCCATTTGGCAAAAGCCGCTTCGGTCAGGTGCGGGCCACCGGCCGGAGCGAGTTCAGAAGCCGTTCGATGCGGTCGCACGCCGCCGTCAGCTTCTCCTCGTTGGCCGTGAAGCACGCGCGCACATGGCCCTTCCCGGCGTCGCCAAAGGCCGTGCCGGGCACCACCGCGACCTTGTGCTCGGTCAGCAGCCGCCGGGCGAACTCGCCCTCGTCCAGCCCCGTGGAAACCACCGAGGGAAAGGCATAGAACGACCCGCGCGGCAAGTGGCACGACAGGCCGGCGGCGTTGATCCGGCGGACAAACAGGTCGCGGCGTTCGCGATAGCGGTCGCGCATGAACTTGGTCGCATCGTCCCCCAGCCGCAGCGCGGCCAGCGCTCCCTCCTGACTGATGCTCGGCGCGCACAGCATCGAGTATTGGTGCACCTTCATCATGGCCTCGATCAGCGGCGCCGGCCCGCAGGCATAGCCCAGCCGGAATCCGGTCATCGCAAAAGCCTTGGAGAAACCATGGAGGAGGATCGTCCGCTCGCGCATGCCGGGCAGGCCGGCGATGCTAGTGTGCGTGCCCTCGAAAACCAGCTCCGAGTAGATCTCGTCGCTGACGACGATCAGGTCCTTCTCGATGGCGAACTTGGCGATGCGCTCCAGCTGGGCACGGGAGCAGACGCCGCCGGTCGGATTGCAGGGCAGGTTCAGCAAAAGCAGCTTGCAACCGGGCTGCCAAGCCGCCGCCAGCGCCGGGGCGTCGAGGGAAAACAGATCGGCCGCGTGGGTGCCGACCGGCACGCCAACCGCGTGGACCAGGTCCACCGACGGGGCGTAGGAAACATAGCACGGCTGGTGATACATCACCTTGTCGCCGGGGTTGAGCAGGCACCGCAGCGTCAGGTCGAGCCCCTCGGACACGCCGACGGTGACCAGCACCTCGTCGTCCGGCCGGTAGGTGACCTTGAAATGACCCTCGGCATAGCGGCTGATTTCCTTGCGGAGTTCCAGCAGGCCCATGTTGGACGTGTAGTGCGTCTTGCCGGTGTTCATCGCCGTTGTCACGGCGTCCCGGATGGGCTGCGGGGTGTCGAAATCCGGTTCGCCGATGCCGAGCGAGATCACGCCGTCGGTCTTGGCGACCAGCTCGAAAAAATCACGGATGCCCGAGCGGCGCAGGCCCGCCACGTGCCGCGCGATGAAACGCGTGGTATCGAAGGGCTTTTTGGAGGAAGTGGTCATTGAATTAAACGGGTCGAAGTTTGGTTAACGGGCGCCGGCCGGGAGGCGTTCGCGGATGGCCGAGCCCATCTGGGCGGTGGTGAGCGGCGCCTTGGCCCCCAGGTCGGCCGTATGCCTGCCTTCCTGGAGCGCCAGATTGACGGCGGCCTCGACTTCGGCCGCTTCCTTTTCCAGCCCCAAGGAGTGCCGCAGCAACATCGCCGCCGACAAAATCGTTCCCACCGGGTTGGCGATGCCCTTGCCCGCGATGTCGGGGGCCGAGCCGTGGATCGGCTCGTAGAGGCCGAGCCGGCCGGCCCCGAGCGAGGCGCTGGGCAGCAGACCGAGCGAGCCGGCGAGCACCGCCGCCTCGTCTGTCAGGATGTCGCCGAACATGTTTTCGGTCACGATGACGTCGAACTGCGGCGCGTGCGTGATCAGGCGCATGGCGCAGGAATCGACCAGCTGGTGTTCCAGCTTCACGTCGGGAAACTCCCGGCCGATCTCGCTGGCGACCTTGCGCCACAGGCGGGATGACTCGAGCACGTTGGCCTTGTCGACCGAGCTGACGAACTTGCGGCGTTTCTGCGCCATCTGGAAGGCAAGCTTCACGATGCGGCGGATCTCCCCTTCCGTGTAAACCAGCGTGTCAACGGCGCGCTCGCCCTCGGGGGTCATGGTGCGTCCCTTGGGCGTGCCGAAATAGAGGCCGCCGGTCAGCTCGCGGATGACGACGAAGTCGACCCCCGCCACGCGTTCCGGCTTGAGCGGCGACAGGTGAGCGAGCGACGGATACGGGCGCACCGGGCGCACGTTGGCGTAGAGGCCGAGCGCCTTGCGGATGGCCAGCAGGCCCTGCTCCGGGCGGACCTTCGCCTGCGGATCATCCCATTTCGGGCCGCCGACGGCGCCGAGCAGGACGGCATCGGCCGCCGCGCAGGCGTCGAGCGTCTCGTCCGGCATGGCCGTGCCCTTGGCGTCGATGGCGCAGCCACCGAGCAGGTGCTGGGTGAAATTGAATTGGTGGCCATGGCGCTGGGCCACGGCCTCGAGCACGAGCCGGGCCTCATTGACCACTTCGGGGCCAATGCCGTCACCGGGCGTGAGTGCGATGCTTGCTTTCATGAAATGGTCTCCACCTTCGGGGCGCCTTGCCCCGCGACGGCGTATTCAAAACCGTCGGACAGGGCCAGCCAGGTGGCCTCAAGGATGTTCGGCCCGGCGCCGACCGTGCTCCAGCGCCGCGCTCCGCCATCGTGCCAGTCGATCAGCACGCGGGTGACCGCCGCCGTGCCGTCGTTGGAATTGAGGATGCGGACCTTGTAGTCGGCAAGCTGGATGTTTTTCACCGAGGGGAAATGCGGCTGCAGCGCCTTGCGCAGCGCCTTGTCGAAGGCGTGGACCGGGCCGCTGCCTTCGGCGGCCGTATGGGTTTCCTGGTCCTCCACCTTCAATTTGATCGTGGCCTCGGCCGAATGGCGTTCGCCATGCCGGCTGACGATCACGCGGTAATCGAGCAAGGAGAAAGGCGCGCGATAGTCCGGCGACAACCGGCGCACCAGCAGGATCACGCTCGCCTCCGCCGCTTCGAAGGAAAAGCCCTCGTGTTCCTTCGCCTTGATCAGCTCGACCACCTTCGCCCCGGTGGCGGCATCGACGTTCTCAAAACCCAGCTCGCCCGCCTTGGAAACCACGTTGGCCCGGCCGGAAAGCTCGCTGATTACCACCCGCATCGCGTTGCCGACCACGCTCGGGTTGATGTGCTGGTAGGCGTCGGGATGGCGCTGCATCGCGGCCACATGCACCCCCGCCTTGTGGGCGAAGGCGCTGTCGCCCACGTAGGCCATGTGCTCGTTTGGCGAGAGGTTCGCGACCTCGGCCACGAAGCGCGCCACCTCGTGCAGTCGCGACAGGGCGCCCTCGGGCAAAGCCCGCAGATTGAGCTTCAATTCGAGATTGGGGATGACCACGCAGAGGTTGGCGTTGCCGCAGCGCTCGCCGTAGCCGTTGATCGTGCCCTGCACGTGCCGGGCGCCGGCGCGCACCGCCGCCACGCTGTTGGCCACGCCGCAGCCGGTGTCGTCGTGCGCGTGGATGCCCACGGGCACGGAACCAAGTTTGGCGATGACGTCCGCCACGGCCGACTCCACCTGCCACGGGAGCGAACCGCCGTTGGTGTCGCACAGCACGATGGTTTCGGCGCCACCGCGCACCGCCGCCCGCAGGGTTTCCACCGCATAGGCGGAATCCAGCCGGTAACCGTCAAAGAAATGCTCGGCATCGTAGATCACGCGTTTCCCCTGCGCGCGCAGGTAGGCCACGGTGTCCTCGATCATCTTCAGGTTTTCCTCGAGCGTCGTGCGGAGGACTTCCTTCACCTGCAGCACCGAGGATTTGCCGAAAATGGCGCAGACTTCCGTCCCCGCCTCGACCAGGGCGCGCACACTCGCGTCTTCCGCCGGCTTCAGGCTCGCCCGGCGCGTCGCGCCAAAGGCCACCAACTTGGCGTGTTTCCACGGCTCGACCCGGGCGCGCTCGAAGAAGACCGCGTCCTTCGGATTGGAGCCGGGCCAGCCGCCCTCGACGAACATCACGCCGAGTTCGTCCAGCTTGCGCGCGATGCGCAGCTTGTCGTCGACCGAATACGATATGCCCTCCGTCTGCGCCCCGTCGCGCAGCGTCGTGTCGAAGATCTCGACGAAAGGACGATTGGTTACCTCAGGCATGGCTGGCTTCGTAAACTTCCGTCAGGGCGGTGAATTTTTGCAGGTAGCCGAGCTCGTCGACGCCGTCCAGCAGGCAGGCGCGCGAAAACGGGTCGATCGGGAATTTGAGCGGGGCCTGGCCGGGCCAGCTCACCGTTTGCGCCTGCAGGTCGACCGTGACCGGCAGGTCCTGGACCTTCGCCCGGGCGGCGAGCAGCGCGGCGTGTGCCGCGGGCTCGATCACGACCGGGATCAGGCCGTTCTTGACCGAGTTGCCCTTGAAGATGTCCGCGAACATCGTGGCGATGACCGCCTGAAAGCCCCAGCCGACCAGGGCCCACGGCGCATGCTCGCGCGAGGAGCCGCAGCCGAAGTTGTTTCCGGCGACGAGGATTTTGGCGCCCCTGGCCTCGGGCTGGTTCAGGATGAAGGCCGGATTGGGCGAACCGTCGTCGAGGTAACGCCAGTCGCAGAAGAGTTTTTCGCCGAGGCCCAGCTTGTCCGTCACCTTGAGGAAACGGGCGGGGATGATCTGGTCGGTGTCCACATCGGTGTTGGACAGCACGACGCAGCGGGCGGTGAGAGTGGTGAATTGGGGAGCGCTCATGAGTTGCCTCCGTTCATCAGCGGGCGCGGATCGGCGATGCGGCCGGCGACGGCCGAGGCCACCGCGGTGAGCGGCGAAGCCAGGACGGTGCGTCCGCCCTTGCCCTGCCGGCCCTCGAAGTTGCGGTTGGAGGTGGAAACGGCCAGCTGGCCGGGCGAGAGCTGGTCGCCGTTCATGGCGATGCACATCGAGCAACCGGCTTCGCGCCAGTCGGCGCCGGCCTCCTTGAATATCTTATCCAGGCCCTCGGCCTCGGCGGCCTGCTTCACCGATTGCGAGCCGGGCACGACCATCATCCGCACCGATTTCGCGACCTTGCGGCCGCGCAGCAGATTGGCGGCGGCGCGGAGATCGACCAGGCGGGAGTTGGTGCACGAGCCGAGGAACACGACATCGACCGGCTGCCCGAGGATCGGCTTGCCGGCCTCGAATTTCATGTAGGCGAGCGATTTTTCCAGGCCGGCGCGCTCGGCGGCATTGGCCAGGCTCGACGGCAGCGGCAAGGGCTGCGTGATGGCGACGCCCTGGCCGGGATTGGTGCCGAAAGTCACCATCGGCTCGAGGCTGCCCGCATCGAGGGTCACGGTCTTGTCATAGGTCGCGCCCGCGTCGGTGGGCAGCGTGCGCCAGCGGGCGACTGCCTGGTCCCATGCCGCGCCTTTGGGGGCGAATTCGCGGCCGTGCACGAAATTGAAGGTCTTGTCGTCCGGCGCGACCATGCCGGCGCGCGCGCCGCCCTCGATGGACATGTTGCAGACCGTCATGCGGCCCTCCATGTCGAGGGCGCGGATCGCCGGGCCGGTGTATTCAAACACGTGGCCTGTGCCGCCACCGACGCCGATCTGGGCGAGCACGGCGAGAATGATGTCCTTCGCGGTGACGCCCGGAAGGAGCGTGCCGTCCACGCGCACCTCGCAGGTGCGCGCTTTGCGCTGCAGCAGGCACTGCGTGGCCAGCACGTGGCCGACCTCACTGGTGCCGATGCCGAAGCCGAGCGAGCCGAACGCGCCGTGCGTCGAGGTATGGCTGTCGCCGCACACGATCGTCATGCCGGGCTGGGTGAACCCCTGCTCCGGTCCGATGACGTGCACGATGCCGCGCTGCACCGAGTTCAGGCCGTAGATGCGGACGCCGTTGGCCTGCGCGTTGGCCTCGAGCAGGCGCAGCTGGATGCGCCCCATCTCGTCGGCCGCCTCGTAGCCGCCCCTGGTCGGGATGGAATGGTCCATCGTCGCGACAGTGCGGTCGGGCCGGCGAACCTTCAGGCCGCGCTCCTTGAGCACGGAGAAGGCCTGCGGGGAGGTCACCTCGTGGACGAGATGCAGGTCGATATAGAGCACGGCAGGCGCGCCGGGCTCCTCCGCCACGACGTGCGAGTCCCAGATTTTCTGGAAAAGCGTTTTTGGTTTCTGGCTCATGTGGAAATTTCGGTGGGTGTGCCCGTCTTCTGCGGATGCTGCGCGCGACCGCTGGAGGTGCGGGACAGCACGTGGTTGAGCGAGGCAATGTAGGCCTTGGCGCTGGCGACAATGATGTCCGTGTCCGCCCCATGGCCGTGGCTGGAGCGCTGGTCCTCGTGGCGGACCCGGACGGAAACCTCCCCCAGAGCGTCGATCCCTTCCGTGACCGCACTGACGCCGAACTCCAGCAGCTGGACCGGCAACTTGACGATGGCGTCGATGGCCTTGTAGGTGGCATCCACGGGACCCGTGCCGATGGCGGCGTGACAATGATGTTTGCCGTCCGGATCGCGGAGGCGGACCGTGGCGGTGGGCAGGCCGGTCGTGCCGCAGACCACCTGGAGATTCTCAAGCGCCCAAAGTTCGGGCACCGTCGTGCGTTCATCCGAGGCGAGCGTGATGAGGTCGGCGTCGTGCACGGCTTTCTTCCGGTCGGCGAGCTTCTTGAATTCGTTGAAAGCCTTGAGCAGGGCATCGCCCTCGAGTGGGTAGCCCAGTTCGGCGAGGCGCTTCGAGAACGCTGCACGGCCGGAATGCTTGCCGAGCACGAGCATGGTCTGCGTCGCGCCGACGTCCTCGGGCCGCATGATTTCGTAGGTCAGAGCGTTCTTGATCATGCCGTCCTGGTGGATGCCCGACTCGTGCGCGAAGGCGTTGGCGCCCACGATGGACTTGTTGGGCGGCACCGGGTAGCTGGTGCTGCGGGAGACAAGCTTGCTGGTGCGGCAGAGCTGGGTGGCGTCGATGCCGGTGCGCAGGCCGATCTTCTCGCCGCGCGTGCGGATGGCCATGACGACCTCCTCGAGCGACGCGTTGCCCGCGCGTTCGCCGATGCCGTTGATGGTGACCTCCGCCTGGCGGGCGCCCGCGCGGAGGCCGGCGAGCGAGTTGGCCACCGCCATGCCGAGGTCGTCGTGGCAATGCACGGAGATGATCACGTCCTTCGCGCCGGGCGTGTTTTTGATGATGCCCGCGATCAGCGCGCCGAACTCGTCGGGCATGGTGTAGCCGACGGTGTCCGGGATGTTGAGCGTGGTCGCGCCGGCCTTGATGACGGCTTCAAGGACCTGGTAGAGAAATTCGGGATCGCTGCGGCCGGCGTCCTCGGGGGAGAACTCGATGTCGGCACAGAGCGACCGGGCAAAGGTGACCATCTCGACGGCGCGCGCGGTCATTTCCGCCCGCGACATGCGGAGCTTGTGCTGGAGGTGAATGTCGCTCGTCGCGAGGAAGGTGTGGATGCGCGGATGCTTGGCGCCCTTGACGCCGTTCCAGGCCGCTTCGACATCGGCCCGCGTGCAACGGGCCAGGCCGCAGATGACGGGCGGCTCGGTTTGCGGCCGGCCTTCGACCGGCTCCTGCCCCACCTCGGCGGCGATCGACTGGACCGCCGCGAGATCGTCCGGGGACGCCGCGGGAAAGCCGGCTTCGATCACGTCCACGCCCAGTCGCGCCAGCGCCCGGGCGACCTCAAGCTTTTCAGCCGAGGTCATCGAAGCGCCGGGAGCTTGCTCGCCGTCGCGGAGGCTGGTGTCGAAGATGCGGACGTAGGAAGAGGAGGACATTGTGAAAGTGAGAGTGAAGGTGAAGCTGAACGGAGTTATTTCGTGGAGGCCAACTGGGAACGAAGCTTAAGAATACTGGCTGTCAGGATGCCGATGATCTCGTCGCACAGGGCGAGGCGGGTTTCCGGCAGACCAGCTGGCAGCCAGTGTCTAAGTCGCAGGTAGCGACCGGCTGTTTCCTGAGCCGAGCCGCGCGATATGACGAGAAACTGGCCGTATTCCTTCTTCGAGCCACGTCCGTAGCCCTCTTCGATGTTCGAGGCAATCGAGTCGGCGCTGGCGAGCTGCTGGGCGGCCAACTGACTGCACTCCCGATGGCGCGAGAGGAACGCCAAGTCCGCCACGACACGATCGAAGAGTTCCAGCGCCTGGGAGTAGGCGCCGAAGCTCATCAACTTTGTGCGGGCGTTCATGGTTGGTTCACTCTCACTTTCACATTCACTCTCACTCCGTGGTCATTTGGAAATGACCACGGGGTTGAGGAACGGCATCATCGCGCGCAGCTTGGCGCCGACGACCTCGATCTTCTGGCCGCGTTCCCTGTTGCGGAATTTGTTCATGGTCTTGCGGCCATATTTGTTGTTCTCGTCGATGAAGCGTTTGGCGAACTTGCCGGACTGGATGTCCTTGAGGATGCGCTTCATTTCCTGCTGCGTCTTCTTCGTGATGACGCGCGAGCCGGATACATAGTCGCCCCACTCGGCGGTGTCCGAGACGGAGTAACGCATGTAGTTGAGGCCGCCACGATACATCAGGTCCACGATGAGTTTCAGCTCGTGCATGCACTCGAAGTAGGCGATCTCGGGCTGGTAGCCCGCGTCGACGAGGGTCTTGAAGCCGGCCTTGACCAACTCGGCGCAGCCGCCGCACAGCACGGCCTGCTCGCCGAACAGATCGGTCTCGGTCTCCTCGGTGAAGGTGGTCTCGAGCACGCCGGCGCGGGTGCAGCCGATGCCGCGCGCGTAGGACAGCGCGAGCTTCTTGGCGTTGCCGGTGGCGTTCTGCTGGACGGCGACGAGAGCGGGGACGCCGCCGCCCTCCTGGAAGACCTCGCGCACGCGGTGGCCGGGGGACTTCGGCGCGACCATCGTGACGTCGACGTTCTTCGGCGGGACGATGCCCTTGAAGCGAATGTTGAAGCCGTGGGCGAACATCAGCATCTTGCCCGCCGTGAGCTGCGGGGCGATTTCTTCGCGGTAGAGGCGGGCCTGGACGTGGTCCGGCACGAGCACCATGATGACGTCGGCCCATTTGGAAACCGCCTCGACGGTGCCGACCGCGAGGCCGGCCTTCTTGGCTTTGGCGGCGGATTTGCTGGTGGGCGCGAGGCCCACGCGGACCTTGACGCCGCTGTTCTTCAGATTCAGCGCGTGGGCGTGGCCCTGGGAGCCGTAGCCGATGATCGCAACGTTCTTGCCGCGGATGAGCGCGAGGTTCGCGTCCTTGTCGTAGTATATTTTAGCCATGATTTAAATTGGGATATGGGTTCTGGAATCTTGGGATTTGAGAATGAGCGGGTCAGACCGACATGGAAACGCCGGAGTCGTGATGCTGCTCGCTGTTGGCCTCCTTGGTGCGGACGAGCGGGGGCGCCGCGGAGATCAGCTCGTGGCCGCGGGCCATCGCGACGGCGCCGGTGCGCACGATCTCGACGACGCCGTAGGGTTTGAGCACCAGCTCGAACTTGCCGATCTTCTCCGGCGTGCCGGTCACCTCGATGACGAGCGTCGCCTCGTCCACGTCGACGACGCGGGCGCGGAACACCTCGGTGAGCTGGAGGACCTCGCTGCGGGTCTGCGGTGTGACCTTAACCTTCACGAGCCCGAGTTCGCGGAAGAGCGAGGGCTTGTGGGTGAGGTCGTCCACGCGGAGGACGTTGACGAGCTTGTAGAGGTTGGCTTCGACGATGCGCGCGCCGGCCTCGGTGGCGTCGACCACGACGGTCATGCGCGACACACCCGGCTGCTCGGTGCGTCCGACCGTGAGGGAGTCGATGTTGAAGTTGCGGCGGCGGAAGAGCGAAGCGATGCGGTTGAGCACGCCCGGCACGTCTTCCACATAGGCGATGAGTGTATGTTTGGCCATGGGAGGAGGGGGTTAGCGGCGGGCGGTTTTAGCGGCCTTGGGGGCCGTGGCACGGGCGGGTTTTTTGGCCGGTTTCGCGGATTTGGCATGGCCGTTCGAGGTGACTCTCGCGCCGGCGGGCGCGGCGGAGGGCATCTCCCAGTCCTTGTCGGACCCGGACTCCAGCATCACGTCCTGCTTCGGGCGGCGGATCATATTGTCGAGGTCGGCGCCGGCGGCCACCATCGGGAAGACGGTATCCTCCTTCTC
>JAYVZM010000035.1:0-7001 GCA_043783345.1 Verrucomicrobiota bacterium | reverse complement strand
GAAACCACACGGCTCGACCTCGGCCAGCCCACCGAACTGGGTGGCTTCCGTTTTGCCCGGCTGCGCGGCATGGATCTCGCCGCGCTCAAGCTGGAGGTTCGCACCAACTATGGCAGCGATGAAATCGAGGGCTGGACACCATGGACGGAAATGACGCTGCGCGACGGCGCCTTCTATGCCTACGGTCTGCGCGGCCGCTATGTCAAAATCCGCGTCCGAGTCACGGGCGACGCCGCGGATTTCCAACTCGACAAGGCCACGCTCTATCATCTCCCCCAAAACCGGCGGCCGGTGATGTCCGATTTCCGGATCTTCTCCCCCAACCTCGGACTGATTCCCGCCGGCGAGCCGCCGCCCAATGCCGTGTCCACGCTTGGGCAGATGCTCTTTCCGCCGGCGCGCGATGCCAAGGATGACAATGCCGACCGCCGCAAGGGAGCGTTCATGGGCAGCCAGATCATCCCCCAGACCGGCGCCCAGATTGTCTACTGGACCGTCATCGACCCCGACGGGGACAATCTCGCCTTCTCCTTTTCCATCCGCACCGAGAACGCGGACACCTGGACCGATCTCGCGGTCAACACGACGGAGAACTATGTGCAATTTGACACCGGCAGCTTGCCCGAAGGTCTCTATCTGACGCGCCTGACCGCCGCCGAACAAGCACCCCGCCCCGCGGGGCACCGCCTGACCTATGCCTTCGAGACCGATAACCTGCTGGTCGATCGCACGCCGCCCGTCCTCTCCGCCCCGACGGTGCAGCGCGCGGAGGGCAAGCTGATCATTGCCGTCGAAGGCACGGATGCTCTCTCCCTGCTCGAAGGCGCGGAATTTGTGCTCAACAACGGCGTGCACGAGACGGTGACCCACCCGGTGGATGGAATCCTCGATGGCAAACAGGAGCGCTTCGTCGCGGAAATCACCGACGCCCGGGCGGCCGGAGCGACCTCGGTGGAGATACTGCTCTACGATCTGGCCGGCAACAGCTCGTCAGCACGCCTGCCGCTGAAGTGAGCGGAAATCGTCCGCCTATTGCGTGGCAGGAGAGTCCTTGGCCAGCGGGTCGACCGACGGCCCTGCGGTGCGGCGCTCAAACGGCTCCAAGGTGTCCCGGTCGGAGCGCAACAACGGTTGGGTCGCCTCCTCCCAGGCTAAAACGGTCCGCACGAGCTCCAGCATGCGCCGCGCCGATACCCGGATTCGAAATCGCCGGCGGAGCATGCCCCGATTCGATGGATGCTCGATAAAGCTGCCGAGCACGGGGGTGAGGTCCTGCAGGTTCCGCAGGTAGCCTACATCCTCGATGAATTCATAGTCGGCGAGAAAATGCCGGGGCTGGAGCCAGCCGACCAGGCCCGCGATCAATCGGGCATGCGGATAGAGGGTCTCGCGAAAGAGGATGGTGTGCAACTCCGACGGGGTGACCTTCTCCCGCTCGCAATAGATCTCCGCGAATGTCTTGGAACTACTCATGGATGTTTCGGGAAGCAAACAAGACAGCATGAGCAGCCGGTAAGCCACCTCGGCGATGTAAACTTCGTGCAACGGCGGGACAGGGTCGGCGCTCGGTTCATCGCGATGATAGAGGAAAACAGCTCTGGCACAAATTAGTGGACTAACCCCAGAGCGAATTTTTCAAGGGAAAAGGGCCAGCGCGCCGAAAATCGAGGTGCCATCTTGCCGCAGCGGCCTCACGCCCGCGGGTGGGCCTTGGCGTATATTTCTTTCAGACGCGCCACACTGGTGTGCGTATATATCTGCGTGGTAGTGAGATTGGCGTGACCTAGCAACTCTTGCACGGCGCGCAAATCGGCCCCGGAATTCAAAAGGTGCGTGGCGTAGGAGTGCCTCAGTTTATGCGGCGAGAGATCCATCGGGAGTTCGGCCAAGGCCAGGTATCTCTTAACCAGCAGCTGGACCGCGCGCACCGGCATGGCTTTGTGCCGGCTGGTGATGACGACCGGATCGTCGGGCCCGGTGCGACGCGCGCATTCGGCGCGAAATTTCTTCAGCACCGCCATGGCGACGTCGCCAAGCGGGCAGATGCGCTCCTTTTTCCCTTTGCCCAGCACGCGGGCGCTGCCGCGACCAAATTCGATGTCCCCGTATTTCAGCGTCACCAGTTCGCTCACCCGCAGGCCACCCCCGTAGAGCAACTCCAGCACGAGCTGGTCGCGCCACGCGCCGAAGGCATCGATCGAATCGTTCGCGAGCAGTTTTTGCGGCCCGCCGAGCAGCAGCGCCATCTGCGTTTCGGTGAGAAACTTGGGCAGGGCTTTCTCCAGTTTGGGCAGCGGCACGCCGGCAAACGGGTTGCGGCGCACCTTGCCATGCCGCATCCAAAACCGGAAGAACGTCCGCAGACCAGAAACATGGTTGTGCAGCGTCCGGCGCTTGAACCGCCGTTGCGCCTCGATGACGAAGTCGCGCATGTCCCGGGGGGTGAGCGCATCGAGTCCCCGGTCCCAGCGTCTGGTCTGGTGCAGCCAGAAATAGAAATCCTCGAAAGCCTGGCGATAGTTGCGCACCGTGTGGGTGGAATAACGCCTCTCCTTTTCCAGATGGTCGAGAAACGGTTGCAGCCACGCGGCGGTGATCTCCGCGGGAATTTCCCGAGTGCCTGCCTTGCCGGGTTTCATGGTCGGAGCCGTCGCCGGAGGCGATCCTTGCTCAGGCGCCGCCGGGGCTCACCGCTCCCAGCTTGGCCTCCACTTGGCGCCGCACCCGGTCGGTTTCCCGGCGCAAGGCACCTTCCGGATCGAGGCCGCGAGCCCGCGCCGCCGCCGTGAGTTCGAAAAGCATCCGGCCGAGCGTCGCTTCGTCGAGGCGCTGGCTGAGGGAGTCCACCTGATTCGTGTCAATCACGCCCTCGGCCGGCAGTTGTTTTTTTGTGATCTGCTTCCAGACCTCCTCGGCGAACATCAGGGCCGGCAGCCGCGGCGGCAGATGCTTGAAGACCGTCGTCTCCGTCTTGCCCGCGGCGGCCTTCTCGCCGGCTTTGACTTTTTCCCAGACCTCGATGACCTGCGCGGACGTCTCGGCCTGTCCGGTGCCAAAGACGTGCGGATGGCGCCGGATGAGCTTCGCGTTGATCTCGCGGGCCACGTCGTCGAAGTCGAAATCGCCGCGCTCGGCGGCCAGCTGGGCGTGAAACACCACCTGGATGAGCACGTCGCCCAGCTCCTCGCGCATGTGCGGCAGGTCATTCCGATCGATGGTGTCGAGCAGTTCGCTGCACTCGTCAATGAGGCAGCGGGTGAGCGTTTGATGGGTCTGCTCGCGGTCCCACGGACAACCGTCGGGGGCGCGGAGCCGGGCCATGGTGGAGCGAAGGTCGTCGATGGCTGCCATACGCGCAAATTGCCCGCGGAATGCCCGGAACACACGGAAAAACCATCAACTTTCTGCTTTGTCTTCCCGCGATTCCCGGTGTTCCGTGGGCTCTCGCATGGACAAGCTCACGGAAATCATGGCCCATAAGCGGCGCGAGATCGCCCCCCTCCTGCGCCCCGTCTTCGTGGAAGAGCTGGCCGAACTCCACCGCGAGCTGCCCAAACCCCCGTCCTTCCTGCAGGCCCTCAAACGCGCCGATGGCCGGCTGGCGGTGATCGCCGAGATCAAGCGCCGTTCACCTTCCGCCGGTGCCATCCAGGAAAACGCCTCGGCGCTGGCCCAGGCGCAGCGCTATCTCGCCGCCGGCGCCAGTGCCCTGTCCATTCTCACCGACGAGAAATATTTCGGCGGCACGCTCGCCGACCTGCGGGAGGTCACCGCCTATTTTGCCCAAAGCCCCCCGGGGGTGCCCTGCCTGCGCAAGGATTTCATGGTTCATCCGATCCAGGTGCGGCAGGCCCGCGAGGCCGGAGCCAGCGCCATCCTCATTATCGTGCGAGCGCTGACCGATGAGGAAATCGAGGCCCTCCACCACGCCGCCACCGCCGCCGGCCTCGACATCCTGTTTGAGATCCACAACGAGGAGGAGCTGAAACGCGCGGTGCAGCACAAGGCGAGAATCATCGGCGTCAACAATCGCGACCTCGCCGTGTTCAAGACCGACCTCGCGCTCAGTGAGCGGCTCATCCCGCAATTCCCCAAGAACGTCATCGCCGTGAGCGAGAGCGGCATCGCCACCGGCGCCGATGCGGCGCGCGTCCGGGCGGCGGGGGCGCACGCGGTGCTGGCCGGCGAGGCGTTGATGAAGGCCGGGGATCCCGCGGCCTTGATCGCGGAATTCCACCGCCATGTTTGAACACCGCAAAGACCGGCTCCTGCCCCGGCGCGAATTCGTCCTCCGTCTGGGCTGGAGCGTCGCGGCCGGCCTCGCCCTCATTCTGGTTTCGCTGAGCCTCGGCATGGTCGGCTATCACACCCTGGCCGGCTTGTCCTGGATCGACTCCTTCCTCGACGCCGCGATGATCCTCTCCGGCATGGGGCCGTTCTCCCCCCTCCATACTAACGCGGCCAAGCTCTTTGCCGGTTGTTACGCCATCTATTGCGGCATCGCGCTCATCGCCACGACCGGCGTCATCCTCGCGCCGGTCATCCACCGTTCCCTGCACAAGTTTCACCTGGAGTGGGACGGCGACAAATAGGCCATGCCGCTTTCGCCCAGCGAAACGCGGGATCTTCTCGCGCAGCTCAATCACCAGCCCAAACGTTTCCTCGGGCAGAATTTTCTCGTCGACGGCAACATTGTCCGCAAATCCCTCGACTTGGCCGGCGTGCAGCCGGGTGACGCCGTGGTGGAAATCGGACCCGGCCTCGGCACGCTGACCTCCGCCCTGCTCGCCGCCGGCGCCGAGGTCTGGGCGATGGAAAAAGACCGGACGCTGCATGCGCATCTTGTCGCCTCGTTGACACCGGATCAGCCCCGGCTGCACCTGCTGGAGGGCGACGCCATGGAGCATCCGCTGGCGGGATTTGACCCCATGGAGAGCGGGCGACCTCGCCCGCGGGACATGGGCGGCGAGGTCGCCGCACCTCCATCCAGCCGCCCCTTCAAGATCGTCGCCAACCTGCCCTATGCGATCTCGACCCCTTGGATGGATGCGGTGCTGGGCGGTCCGTTGCCGGAACGCATGGTGCTCATGCTGCAGCAGGAGGCGGCGCAACGCTACGTGAGACAGCCCGGCTCAAAGCAATTCGGCGCCATCTCCATTTTTGTGCAATCCGCCTATGAACCGGCCAGCGGGCACAAGGTCGCCCCGGGTTGCTTTTATCCCCGGCCCGACGTCGACTCGTATCTGCTCAACCTCGTGCGCCGTCCGGCGCCCTTCGTCTTTTCCCCCGCCACCAAGACGCTCATCCGGGCCTGCTTTCAACAACGGCGGAAGCAAATCGGCTCGCTGCTCCGCGGCAAGCTGGCGCCGGAGAAATCCGCCGCCTGGCTGGAGCGCCTCGCCGCCGTCGGCCTCGGCCCGCAGGCCCGCCCGGAACAGATTCCCGTGGCACAGTGGCAGCAACTTGCGGTCTGAGCCTGCACCGGCTTGAAATTTCATCCCCGCTAAATTAGCTCACTGCCATCCCGATGCTTCCCCGCTGGCTCATCCTCCTCGCCACCTGCGCCCTGCTCGGCACCGGCGCCTCGGCGCAAACCGCCGGCCTCGTCGGAAAAATGGCTGGCGACACCTACGTCTCGGCCACCGGCGAATTCAGGTTTCCCTCGCCCGTGCTGCCGGAGCTGGGCGGCACGATCACCGACACGGAAAATGTCGTCACCTTTCACGACAGCTTCAACGTCCACGTCAGCATCGCGTGCTTTCCGCAGGATGCCTCGCAAAAATGGGAATTCGAAACCCGCGGCCGCCGCGACTACCTGCTGTATTTCTTCACCACGTTCGTGCTGGTGGATTTCCAGCAGCGCTTTCCCGGTTCCAAGATCGAGAGCGCGCGCTTTGTGCCCGAGCTGATGGAGGGGGCGCTGATCGCCTACGCCGAGCTGCCGGGCGGCTCGTTTTTCGAAGCCAAAAACAGCGTGCTGGACACCCCCGGCGTCGCCCCCGTCACCGCCAAGCGGGGCACGCTCCTCTTTGTGCGCTCCGGCCACGTCTACGTGGTCAGCACCGAGCTGGCCGAGCGCGCCACCCAGCGCAGCACCTACCAGCAGTCCGCCGAGAAGGAGAACGCCGTGCTCGGCGACCGGCTCACGGCCCTCGCCGGACGGTTCATCTTTCCGGCGCCCAAGCCCCGCGCGCCCTGATCCTTCATGAAATCCCCCCTGCCGCGCCTCCTCGTCCTTATGCTCCTCACCCAACTGCCGGCCCCGGCCGCCTTCGATCTCACCGGCCCCAAGCCGCCCGTCGCGGCGAAGAAACCCAAGGACGTCACGGTGCACGAAGACAAGCGCATCGACGACTATTTCTGGCTGCGCGAAAAGGGAAATCCCGAGGTGATCAGCTACCTGGAGCAGGAAAACGCCTACACCGAGGCCGTGCTTGCGCCCGCCAGGGAACTCCGCACCGCCCTCTACCACGAGATGGTCGGGCGCATCAAGGAGGACGACACGTCGGCGCCGGTGCCCTATCTCGGTTACGACTATTACACCCGCACCGAAAAGGATAAACAGTATCCCCTCTATTGCCGGAAAAAATCCGCCCCCGGCGCCGCCGAAGAGATCCTTCTCGACCTCAACGCCATGGTCGGCACCCACACCTACATTGCCGTCGGCCAATACGCCGTGAGTGACGACGGCGCCCGACTCGCCTACTCGATCGACTGGGACGGCTACCGCCAATACGAGGTCTTCGTCATGGACCTGGCGACCAAGGCGCTCGTCCCGCAACAGATCGGCAAGGTCTCCAGCCTCGAATGGGGCGCGGGCCACGACGTGCTGTATTACGGCACCGAAAACGAGGCCAAACGCTCCGACCAGCTCCACCGCTGGACGCTCAGCCAGGCGAAACACGAGCTGCTCTACGAGGACAAGGACGAGCTCTACAACCTCGAGGTCGGGAAATCCCGCGACGGGACATACATCTTCTGTCTCTCGGAAAGCAAACTCT
>JAYVZM010000034.1:0-7010 GCA_043783345.1 Verrucomicrobiota bacterium | reverse complement strand
GCTTGTCGGCGCCCGCGGGCGGCGTCAAGCGCCGCCCCTACGAATGGAAGGCACCCCCTTTCCCCACGGCCGCGTCCATCTCTTCTGCGACGAATTCACGAACTACAACGACACTCCCGTCGGCATCCAGGCCGTCCATCTCCTCAACCGGCTGGGCTACGAGGTCGTCATCCCCGAGCACGTCGAGAGCGGCCGCGCGCATCTCTCGAAGGGCCTCGTGCGCGCCGCACAAAAGCTTGCCATCCGCAACGTCGAGTTGCTCCGGAATGTCGTCACCGCCCGCACACCGCTCATCGGTCTGGAACCTTCGGCCATTCTCGGCTTTCGCGACGAATATCCCGACCTCATGCCCGGTCACCTGATCGACGCGGCCCGGGCTCTCGCGTCGAACGCGCTGCTGATCGACGAGTTCATCGCCCGCGAGGCCGACGCCGGCCGGATCACCGCCGCCGCGTTCACCGCGCGCCCCCAGGCCATCCAACTGCACGGCCATTGCCACCAGAAAGCGCTGTCCTCGCTGCAAGCGACCGTGCGGATGCTGGAATTGCCCGCGAACTACCGGGTGTCGCTCATTCCCTCCGGCTGCTGCGGCATGGCGGGCTCCTTCGGCTACGAGGCGGAACACTTCGCGCTGTCGCAGCAGATCGGCGAGCTGGTGTTGTTCCCCGCCGTCCGCGCCGCTCCGGGCGATGCGCTCATCGCCGCTCCGGGCACAAGCTGCCGCCACCAAATCAGGGACAGCACCGGGCGCATCGCGCTGCATCCGGTGGAGATCCTGCACGACGCACTGGCCTGACCATGACCCCGCCATGACTTCCTTCCTATATCGCCAAACCGGCCGGGCGTGGTAGGCTGCCCGTGATGTCGGACTCCGATTACAAGAGCCACCACTCAGGCAGTCTCTACGGCTCGTTTGCCTTCGGCAGCGTCATCCTGTCGTGCTTTGCGGGGTTCCTCTACACCCGCAACATCACCGGCTCGGAATGGATGGTGCTGCTGACCTTTGTCCTTGGGGCCCTCTACACCGTGCTCGGCGTGCTGGGCGGCCACTGCACCGAGGGCCGGGGCCCGCGGGCCCATTTCATTTATTTCGCGGTGCAATGCGCCCTGCTGACGGCCTTGATCTTCTGCAGCCCGGTCCGCGGATTCTTCGGCATCATTGTCCTGCCCGTGATGAGCCAGGCGGTCTTCGACCTGCGCACCCGCAACGCCGTGTTGGTCGGCGTCTACCTTTTCGCCATGAGCATCGCGGTCTTCGTCATCCCCTCTGGTTGGCGGGCCGGCCGGGAGGCGGCGATCAGCTACTTCACGGCCTTTGCCTTCACCATCGTCTTTACCATCACGACCAAGCGGGCGCTCAACGCCCGCGATCGGGAGGAGAAGCTCCGGCGCGAGCTCGAGGCCGCCAACACCAGGCTGCGCGCCCAGGCCGCGCAGACCGAGGAATTCGCCACCACCCGCGAGCGCAACCGGCTCGCCCGGGAGATCCATGACGGCCTCGGCCACTACCTCACGGTGGTGAAAACGCAGTTGGATGCCGCCAGCGCGCTGCTGCCGGCCCAGCCCGACAAGGCCCGCGAATCCGTCATGAAAGCCGCGCATCTCGCGGCCGAGGCGCTGGACGACGTGCGTCGTTCCGTCGTCGTGCTCCGCACCGAGATCGCGCGCCCGCCGCTGCCCGACGCGTTGCGCCTGCTGGCCCGGGAATCCGGGCTGCCCGCCGCCGTGCGCGTCGAGGGCGTGATCCGCCCGCTGCCACCGGGGATCGAGCACGCGCTGTTTCGTTCGGCGCAGGAAGGCCTGACCAACATCCGCAAACACGCCGCCGCCGCCGCGGCGGAGATCGCGCTCGATTTCCGCCCGGCGGGACGCGTGACGCTCTCGGTGACCGACAACGGCCGCGGCGCCAATGGCTCGGCCCCCGCCACCGGCTTCGGCCTCCTTGGCATCCGCGAGCGCATCGAGGTGCTCGGCGGACGCGTCGAATCGGGCAACCGCCCCGCGGGTGGTTTCGCCCTTACGGTCGAGGTGCCGGCGTGAAACAGAGCTTGTGTAGTAAGGTAGGGCGGGACCGCCGCAACTCATGGACGGCCCAGCGGTCCGTCCCTACGCCGAGTCCCTCGTAAAGATCCCCGGGGCAAGCTCCGGGGCATTTGACAAGACCTCTGCAAACCCGTTCGAGCCCGATGCAATCCACACTCAATCCCGTTCCGCCGACCAAGCCGAAGCAAGCTTCGGGGTATCGGACCCACTGCGAATGAAAAAACTCCGCCTCATGCTCGTCGACGACCAATCGCTTTTCCGCGAGGCGCTGCGCACGCTGCTCGCGCTGCAGGAGGACTTCGAGATCGTCGCCGAGGCCGGGAACGGCGAGCGCGCCGTCGCCCTCGCCAAGGCGCACAAGCCCGACGTCATCCTCATGGACCTGCGCATGCCGGTCATGGGCGGAGTCGAGGCCACGCGCCGGGTGCTCGCCGCCACCCCGGCGGTCCGCATCGTGGTGCTGACCACCTTCGAGGAGGACGAGGAAATCTTCGAGGCCCTCCGCGCCGGGGCCGTGGGTTACCTGTTGAAAGCCTGCTCGGCCGACAAGCTCTGCGAATCGATCCGCGCCGCGGCCAAGGGCGCCTCGGTGCTCGAGCCGTCCGTGGCCGCCCGGATGATGGCCGAGCTGAACCGGCTGACGGCCAAGGAGGGCCGGAGGAATGCCCAGACGCTGGCCGATCCGCTATCCGAGCGAGAACTCGCCGTGCTGAAGCTGCTCGCCGAGGGCTGCAGCAACAAGGAGATCGGCGCGCGGCTGAACATCACGGAGGGCACCGTGAAGAACCACATGACTAATGTCCTCGGCAAGCTCGGCGTGCTCGACCGCACCCAGGCCGCGCTGAAGGCGCGGGCGCTGGGGTTGATCTGACTTTTCTTGTGGGCAGCGAGCTTGCTCGCGCTCTTTTGAATGGGCTTAATATTGTCACATGAAACCGGAGCGTGGTGACGAAATCTTGCGTCGCTTCCGCGTCTCACCTGGCGCGCGACTCCCGCTTCTGGGCGACCGTCGGGCGGCTCAAGCCCGGCACCACCCTCGGCAGCGCGCAAGCCGAGGCGACGACCATTGCCGCCGCCCTGGCAAGGGAATACCCCCGCACCAACCGCGGCTGGAGCGTCGCCTTGCAGCCACTGCTCGCCGGCCGCGTCGCCGTGCTCGTTCCTTTCCTGGGCGAAACCGAATACGGCAACATCGCCGAGAAGAGCGAGGATTTCGCCGGCGCCCTGGTTCATTTCGAGACAGCCCTCCGGTTGCGACCCGCCGATGCCGGCCTGCTGCTGGCTTCCGGCCGGGGGCTGGCGAGGCTCGGCCGGAAGAACGAGGCCCGCGCGCGCTTCGAGGCGGCGCTCAAACAGGACCCCAATCTGGAATCCGCAAAAAAGGCCCTCGCCGGCCTCGACGCGCCGGTCGAAGCCAAAAGCCGAGGATACAGCGTTGGGGCCTGGAGCGGGGACCTTTGGTCCCGCGGGATAGCGGCATCGCTACCGACAACCCGCGGGACTGACCTGTCGTCCGTAGCCTTGGCGAAGGATGATAGTCCCGCCTTGTTGCCCCAAACCACGGAGCCGCGCCGGCCATCGGCGCGGACATTCTGCCGCCTTTCCTTTTCGCGTCTTTTCGCTTCTTTTCGTGGGCAAAACATCCCCCATGAACATCGACTACCCCGCCCGCCGCGAGCGGATCGCGCGCGCCCTCAATCTTTCGGAGGAAATCCTGCTGGTCGGCGCCGGCCAGCCGCTGCCGAAGCCCGAGATCAGCGACCAGCAGCTGCCGTTCATCGCCCACCAGGAGTATTATTACCTGACCGGCACTGCCGACGCGCCGGGTGGAATCGCGGCGTTCGATCCGAAGACCGGCTGGACGCTGTTTGTGCCGGAGGTGTCGGAAATGGAGCGCGTGTGGGAAGGCCGTGAACAGCTGCCGGGAGAATTGCTCGGCCGGCTGCCCGCGTGGCTCGCCGCGCGTTCGGGCCGGCCGGTCGCGATGCTCGGGGCCCCGGTGGTGGGGGTGGCCGTCGATGAGCCGCTCACCGCCCGGCTGCGCGCCGCCTTGCAGCACGCCCGCCGGTCGAAGGAACCCGGCGAAATCGCCGTGATGCGCGCCGGCGCGGCCGCGACCGCCGCCGGCTACGCCGCGGTGCAGCCGTTCCTCCGGCCCGGCATCACCGAGCGCCGGATGCAAATCGAGCTCGAAGCCGAGTATTTCCGCCATGGCGCCCAGAAGACCGGCTACGACACCATCATCGGCACCGGCCCGAACTCCGCGGTGTTCCATGGCTCGCCCTCGTCGCGCGTCGCGCAGGAGGGCGACTTCATCCTCATCGACTCCGGGGCGGAGTTCGACCGCTACGTCACCGACGTCACGCGCACCTACGTGGCCGGCCCGCCGAGCGCGTTCCAGCGCGACCTGCACCAGGTGGTGCTCGAGGCGCAGGTGCGCGCGTGCGACCGCTGCCGGCCGGGCGCGGAGTGGAAGGAGCTGCATTTTGCCGCGGCGGTGGACCTGATCGGCGGGCTCGTGGCGATGGGCGTGATGCGGGGCAACGCGTCCTCCCTCGTCGAGCAGGAGGCGCACCTGCTTTTTTTTCCGCACGGCCTCGGCCACATGCTCGGCCTCGGCGTGCGCGACGCCAGCGGCCTGGAGCCCGGCCGCGCCAAGGATCCGCGCCCCTGCCTGCGGAGCCTGCGCATGGACCTGATCCTGCGGCCCGGCTACATCGTGACGGTCGAACCCGGCCTGTATTTCATCCCCGCGCTGCTGAACGATCCGGCGCGCCGCGAGAAATACCGCGACTGCGTCAACTGGCCGCTGGCCGAAAAAAGCCTCGGGCTCGGCGGCGTTCGCATCGAAGACAACCTCCTGATCACGGCCGGAGCGCCGGAGAACCTCACGGCCGCGATACCGAAGAATCTGTGAGGCGGAAAGCCGCGGTCAGGCCGCGGACGGCTTCGAGGCAAAAAGCCGGGGAAAGAACACGGCCACGAAAAGGCCGCTCACGAGCAGGCCCATCACGACAATGATGACCGCCGCCGCCAGCAGGGGCCAGCCGGCGAAGGCCAGCAGAAATCCGCCGAACAACCTCGAGTCCGCGGCATAGCGGGCGCGCATGTCGCTGCCCTCGCGCTCGACGTAGTTCGCGACCGTGTCGAGCACGTCCATGTAGCGGTCATAGGCCGGCCGCAGCGCATCGATGTTGAACTGGTTGGCGTCGGAGATCTTTTGCGCCCGGACCAGGGCCAGAAACGCGTCGACCTTGTCATCGTATTCCTGACTGAGTCTGGTCATCGCCTGCAGGTGCGGGGTTTCCCTGAGCAGTTCCATACGGCTGATTTCCAGGGCGTGGGCTTTCGCGTCGTTGCTGCCGTCGGTCATCAGGGGCAGCAACGAGGCCCAGTTCGGCTCGTTTTTCGGATCCGAGATGCGCCGGGCCAGCCGCTGCACACTGCCGAGCTCGCGCGTCAGCGTGCGCAGGTTGTTGATCAGGGGAATGCTGCGGTCAAACAGGGCCGAGTAGCGCTGGTCCATCGACCGCAGGAAGAAAAGGCTGAGCACGCCCACGAGCAGGTTGGACGCGAGCAGGGCGAGGATGAGGACAAAGCGGATGCGGCCAAATTGCATGAAGCTGCCGGCGCGGCATCCCATGCCTACAGCCTGCCGGAACCGGATAAAGACTGAATTTTACCGATGCGGGGATTTCAACCAGCGCTGCATGCCCGCCACCACGATGGCCAGGGTCAGCAGCGAGCTGACGGGCATCAGGATGGCGGCGATCAGCGGATTCATCCGCCCCGCGGCGGCGAGACCGACCGCGAAGGTGTTGTAAGCGATCGAGAAGACCAGCAACCAGCGCTGCGTCCGGCGGCGCGTGGCGTTCACCTCGAACAGGCGGCGGATGCCGGCTACGCCACGACCCAGGTAATAGAAGTCCGCCTTTCCCTCCAGCACCCCGCGATGAATGACCGGGGTGCCGCGCACAAAGGCCGCGTCAAAGGCCAGGCTGTCGTTGGCTCCGTCGCCGAGCATCAGGGTGTCCTGCTCGTCGATGAATCGCACCCAGATCGATTTTTCCCGGGGCGTGGCCTCCGCCAAGCCGTGCCTCGGCGGCAGACCGAGCGCCGCGGTCATCGCGGCGACTTTCTCCCGGCGGTCCCCGCTGAGGATGTAACTGTCCAGCCCGCGGGCGCGGAGAGCGGCGATCTCCTCGCGCGCATCGGCGCGCACCGCATCGGTGAAATTGAAACGCGCCAGCACGACGCCGTCGCAGGCGAACTCCGTGTCGTGCCCCTCGGTATCTTGGTCCTTTGGCGCCTGACCTGTTTCCGGACTGTCGCCGCGCCAGCCAGGCCGGCCGAGCGTCCAAAGTCCGTCCGCGCCCCGCAGGGCGAGGCCGAAGCCGGGCGTCTCACGGAGTTCCCCGTCCAAAACGGCGTCCGGCCGGCCGGCGGCCAGGAGATTTTCGTAGAGACTCTGACTGACCGGGTGCGGGTTGTCCCGGACCAGGGCCAGCAGGGCCGCGCGCGCCGGGGGAGCCAAGGCCGCCAGAGCGCCGGGATTGGCCAGCAGCGGCGTTTCCAGCGTGAGCGTCCCGGTTTTGTCGAAAATGATCTTCCGGACCCCGCCCAGTCGCGGCCACACATCGCTCTCGCGCACAAAGACGCCGAACCGGCGCAGTGCCACGGTCGCCATCTCGTCGGTAAGGGGAAAAGCGAGGCCGATGGCGCAGGGGCAGGACACGACCAGGACGGCGGTGACCGCGGCCCAGGTCACGGCCGCGTCATGCGTCCCGAACCACCAGCCCGCGCCCGTGGCGGCGGCGGCCACAAAGATGGCGGCGAGGTAGCCGCCGATGACGCGCTCGAGGAATTTGTGGCGGAAGGCGTCGCGTGCCGCCGGGCGCAGCAGTTGCGCGAGCAGCGAGCCGGACCAGGATTGCATGGCGCGCAGGGTGAGTTGCTCCCGCCCGAAA
>JAYVZM010000033.1:0-2698 GCA_043783345.1 Verrucomicrobiota bacterium | reverse complement strand
CGAAGGCCAGGTGGGCGTTGGCCACCGTCTGGGCTTCCACACCCTGCGCCGCGTCGATGAGCAGCAACGCGCCTTCGCAGGCCGCCAGCGACCGGGAGACCTCGTAGGCGAAGTCCACGTGGCCGGGCGTGTCCATGAGGTTCAGCTTGTAGGTTTTCCCGTCCTTCGCCGGATACTGCATCGTCACCGGGTGCATCTTGATCGTGATGCCGCGCTCCTTCTCGAGATCCATCGAGTCCAGATGCTGGTCGGTCATCACCCGCTTGGTGATCGTGCTGGTGTATTCGAGCAGCCGGTCGGACAGCGTCGTCTTGCCATGATCGACGTGCGCGATGATGCAGAAATTGCGAGTGAGGGGCGCGTCTTTCACTTAGGCGGGAAGGTCGGTGATTTCGGCCAGGCTCTTGACCAGCCAGCTTTTGTCCGTTCGTCGCGCCAGTCCGGCGAGCACGCCGCCCGGCCCGCACTCCCAGAATTCCGTGGCGCCGGCGGCCGCGCAATTGCGCATGCAGTCCTCCCACCGCACGGAGGAAACGACCTGCCGGACCAGCGCTTCCCGGATCTGCGCCGGCTCGGCCACAACCTGTCCGGTGGTGTTGCTGAACACGGTGAACTTCGGCCGTTGGAACGCGATCCCCGCCAGGTAGGCCGCGAATGCAACGCGGGCCGGCTCCATCAAACGGCTGTGGTAGGCGCCGGCGACGTTGAGCGACATGACACGTTTCAATCCGCGGTCCTTGGCCGCGGCGACGAGCGCCTCGATCCGGGCTTTTTCGCCGGAGACGATGATCTGGCCGGGGGCGTTGAAATTGGCCGCCTCGATGCCGAACTCCTTGCACAATACGGCGACCGTGGAGCGCTCCTCACCAATGATCGCGGCCATGCCGCCGACGGTTTTCTCACAGGCCAGCTGCATCAGCCGGCCTCGCTCCGCCACGATCTTCAATCCGGTGGCAAAATCAAAGACGCCCGCGGCCGTGAGCGCGGTGATTTCACCCAGGCTCAGGCCCAGGGCAAACTTCACCTCCGGCAGTTTGCCCCTTTCCTGCAACGCCGCCAGCACCGCCAGCCCGTGCACGAACAACGCCGGCTGGCAGACCTTAGTCTGGGTCAGTTCAGCTTCAGGCCCCTCGAAACAAAACTTCTTCATATCCCAGCCCAGCACACGGTTGGCCTCGTCGTAGAGACACCGCGCCGCGGCCGACCCGTCGCAAAGCGACAGACCCATGCCCACCTTTTGGGCGCCTTGACCGGAGAAAATAAGCGCAAGTGACATAGATGAAAGGAGCGGTTAAACCTGCCCGCCGCCCAAAAACCAAGCCCTAAAATTTTTTCAACTGCGGGAAGTATTTCTTGTCATCGGCCGGGAGCAGCAAAGATGGTTTTTTCTCCGCGGGCCGGCTCAGCGGAATCGGATCAAGCCGGCTTCCACCCGGGTGCTGGGACGCCGGGCCGGCCGGGGTGACTGTTTCCGCCGGTGGGCGGAAACCCGCCCCGGGTTCCCGGAGAGTCAATGAGTCCAATCCCTGCAAATAGGGATTCGGCTGCGCTCCACCGGTCGGGCCACTTCGGACGGAGTCAGCCCTATCCGCCAGCGGGCTGACTTGGTTGAAACCTGGCTCGGAGCCGCCGGGCGTGGTCAATGGCCGGCCCTCCGGGGCATCCGTTTTTCGCACGAAATCGTCAAAGAATTTTCCCCGCGCCGGCGACGTCTCCAACCAGCCTTGCAGAAAAGGCGCGAACGGATCGGCCCGGACGGTCGCCATCGATTTCTGCTGCTCGGCCTTGGCTTCGGCCGCCTTCTTCTGCTGGGTGTAAACCTTGAGAATATAGTCCGGATCGGAGCTGTCGGGCTGCTCCTGCTCGTCGTCCGGCAGCCTCTCTCCGGTCGCGAGCGCATCCCTGCCCCGGTTCCTGCTGGTGTTGCTCTTGCCGAGCTTGTCCACGCCGTCCAACAGCCAGTTTTTCCGGGTCTCCGCCTTCTTCCGCCGATCCTTCTCCGCCTTTTCCACCGCCGGCATCTCCAATGGGACGTTCCCGGGGACGGGGGTTTGGATTTGCGGCATGCCGTCCGTCAGCCGGCCGGTGACGGCGGTGCCGTTTCGGGTTGCCTGGTCCGACTGGAGTTTCTTCAGCTCCTGTTTCGTGCCCTCTAGAGTCGCCTCCGCCGGTTCCTCGGCGCCGCCCCTGGCCGCGGCCAGCCCGAAGAGGCCAATGATGATGAGGCGCCGCCGCATCAGGTTTTGAAGAAAATGCCCTTCAGGTTCATCTCGAGCGCCTGGGGATTCGGGGAGAAGCGCAGGCCGTCGGCCTTGCTGATCTTGCCCTCCTTGACGAGGCGGTAGAGATCCTTGTTGAAGGACTTGGAGCCGGAATCGCTGCTCGATTCCAGCAACTGCTGGATTTTGTCGTTGTGACCATCGAGGATCAGGTTGCTGACGGTGGCGTCGGCGGTGAGGATCTCGTGCGCAGCGAAGCGTCCGCCGCCCTCGAGGGCGGGAATCAGCTTCTGGCAGATGAAGCCGCGCAACGTGCCGGCGATCTGCCGGCGGGCCTGGTCGATCTGCTCGGGCGGGAAAAACTCAAACAGGCGGGTCAGGGACTGTTTCACCGTGGCCGCGTGCATCGTCGAGATGACCAGGTGGCCGGTCTCGGCGGCCGAGATGGCCGTTTCGAACGTCTCCTTGTCGCGCATTTC
>JAYVZM010000032.1:0-2710 GCA_043783345.1 Verrucomicrobiota bacterium | reverse complement strand
ACGACCAGATGAATTTTCCGCAGCTTCAGCCTGTCGAGCAGAGCCCGAAGGTTTTTGATGTGTTCGCCGAGCGTGTAGTCGAAATCCTGCGGCTTGTCCGACAGCCCGCACCCGAGATGATCCGGCGCGATGCAACGCATCTTCCCGCGCAGGCCCAGCACCATGTTCCGATAGAAAAACGACCACGTCGGATTCCCATGCACCAGGACGACCGCCTCGTCCCCCTGCCCTTCATCGAGGTAGCTCATCATGCCGCGCCCCGTGTCGAACCGCCGGGGTTCGAATGGATAGAGCGCGCGCAACCAATCTGGCAGCGGAGCGTTCATCACCACTCGACGGCCAGCATGAGGCTGTTGATGCCGCTGCCGATGCCGAGCAGCGCCACCTTGTCCCCGGATTTCACCGCGCCCTGCTCCACGGCGCGCGCCAGCGTGGCCGGCAGCGCCACGGAGCCGGTGTTGCCAAGTGTTTCAAAGGTGGAAAAATCCTTCGCGAGGTCGAGCCCGACCGTCTCATAAAGTTTCCGCCGGTGCGTGCTGCCCACCTGGTGACAGATGAAGCGGCTCGGCGTTTCCCGCGTCCAGCCGGACTCGATTTCGAATCGCTGCCACGTCTGCAGCGCGACCTCGACGCCCGCCAGCAGCAGTTGCTCGGAATCGGTCTGCATGGCCAGCCCCGCGCCCGCCGTGTGGCCTTGGCAAAGCTCGCTGTGCTGCGTGGCCGCCAGACAAGCCCCCGCCAGCAACCGATGCCTGGGCCCGGCGGGCAACATGTCCTCATGACACACGATCGCCGCCACCGCCCCGGAACCGATGGTCAGGTTGGCGAAGAACGGCTTGATCTCGTTCCGGTTCAGCGGCGCGGTCAGCAGATGCTGCAGCGTCTGCTCGACGAGCGGCCGGCCGTTCTCCCCCGCCACCACCATGCCGCAGCGGATCTGCCCGGCATCGATCATCGCACCTAGCGTGACCAGCCCGTTGAGGAAACCCAGGCAGGCGTTCGAGAGGTCGAAAATCTGCGTCTGCGCGCCCAGCCCGATCTTGTGGTGGGCGAACGAGGCCGTCGCCGGCTCGAGCATGTCGCGCGACACCGCGCAATGGATGAACGCTTCGATCTGCTCCGGTTTGGCCTTGGATTGCTGCAACACGGCCCGGCCCGCCGCCGCGCTGGCGTCCGACGGCCGCGTGCCCGCCGGCCACATGCGCCGCTCCTTGATGCCCGTCATCAATTCGAGGCGACCGGCCGGCAACTTCAGCCTTTCATACAGCGGGCGCAGCTTTTCCTCGATCTGGGCGGAGGTCCAGATTTCGTCGGGCAGCACGGCCGTCAGCGACTCGATACAGGCGTGGCGAAAGCGCATGGCCGCCTATTTCTCCGGCCGCATGGCGAGCCGGATGATGTCCTTGTCGAAGAAATTCGCGCCGAGCCCGGCGTCGACGACCAGCGTCGTGCCGTTCAGGCCGCTGCTGCGCTCGCTGAGCAGGAACAGCGCGGCGTTGGCCACCTCCTGCGTCTCGAGGTTGCGCTTCCGGAAGGTCAGCTTCTCGGCGTAAAGGTAGCTTTCGATGTAGCCCGGGATGCCGGCCGAGGCGCTCGTCTTGAGCGGCCCGGAGCCGATGACATTGAACCGCACCTCGGTGTCGGCGCTGAATGATTTCGCCAGAAAGCGGCTGCACGACTCGAGCGCGGCCTTGATCGGCCCCATGTAGCCGTAGTTGTCGGGCGTGACCGCCAGCGAGGAGATGCCGAGGGTGACAACGGATGCGCTGCGCGCGAGGTGCGGCTTGAGCGCGTTGGCCAGTTCGACGAGCGAGAAGGCCGAGATGGCGTTCGCCTGCAGGAAATCCTTCCGCCTAGTCTCGTGGAACGGTTTGAACCCCTCGCTGTAATTGGCGAAGGCGATCGAGTGCACCACGCCGTGCAGGGGCGCCAGGCCGGCCGACGCGATCGCGGCAGCGAGCCGCCCGCAGGCCCCCTCCTCCTCGACGTCGCAGACAAACACCGGCCGGTCCGCCAGGAGGGCCGCGAGGGATTTCTTCCGCACTTCGGAACGCACGCTGTAGACGACGCGGGTGCCCTGCTCTTCCAGCGACCGGGCGATGTGCCAGGCCACGCTCTTCTTGTTGGCCACGCCCATCACCAGGATGGTTTTGCCGGCGAGATTGAGAAAATCGCTCATGCGGGGCGGGCCGCTTCCGGGTTTTTCCAGGCGACGGAAAAGTCGACGTTCATCACCCGCTTGTCGCCGTTTTTCATCGTGCCGGTCATGAAGTGAAAGTCGCCCAGCGTTTCCTTGCGCCGGACCTCGATGGTCGTCGTGTCCCCGGGATAGACCGGCAGCCGGAAGCGCACGTCGGTGACCTTGGTGAGCAGCGGGACGCCGCTCTGGCTGCCAGCTCCGCTCATGAGTTTCGCCATGAGCAACGCGCCGGTCTGGAACACCGACTCGCATAGCAGCACCCCCGGGGTGATGGGGGCGCCGGGATAGTGTCCCTTGTAGAAATCCTCCCCGGCCCGCCAGGTGCGACGGGCGATGAGGCTCTCGCCAGCGTGGGAAATGATTTCGTCCACGAACAGGAACGGCGGACGGTGGGGAATGAGTTTTTCGACTTCGTTCACGGTGAAAATCAGGCCGGCACGGCCGCGGACCGCTTCAGGGCGGCCAGGAATTTGTCCATCTGGTTGGACACGATGACGCCGTAGTTGATCG
>JAYVZM010000031.1:0-7100 GCA_043783345.1 Verrucomicrobiota bacterium | reverse complement strand
GTCGAAGACCTGGCCGTTGACCAGCGAACCCTTGTAGTGGATCGAGACCACCTGTCCGGCCTTCGGCATCGCCCCCGTGCCGGCTTTGACGATCTCATAGCGGAGGCCGCTGGGCAGCTCGACGACATTCTTATTTTCCTTGAGCTTGGTGAAGAAGGCCGCGCCCTCCGAAATGTTCTGGTAACGGAGCTTCGTCATGAACGCCTCCTGCTTCTTGCCCATGAACGCCTCCAACTCGGGCCCGATTTCCTTGGCATCAAAGGGCGGCTGGCCGCCGGCGGCGACGCCGATCATGCCGCGCGCCATCGCCTCGACCTGCGCTTGGGTGAACTCCAGCTGCTTCAGGCCCATTTGGGCGCCCATATACCAGCCGTAAGCCTCGGCGATCTGCGCCTCGGTAAATTTTGCCTTCGGGGCGGCGGGGGCAGCCGGAACAGCCGGGGCGGTCGTCGCCGGCGTGTCGGACGAGACGCCGGGAACGGTGAATTTGACCGCATCCTCGGCGGAAGCGGCGACGAGCAGGCCCACGCTAACAAGGCCGGCGGTGAATTTGGATGTGAATTTCATTTCGAGGAGGTAGCCCGATTGAGAAACGGCCCGGGCGGTTTTGTGCCGTGAAACTGCCGGAACTTGCCGCTCGCCCGGCAAAAATCAATCTCATTGCCAGTAAAAAGCCAGGCTCCCGCCCAAAGCCGGGGCTTGTCAGCCTCCGCTCCCTGCCTAAAGCTAGCCAATCCCATGAACGAAAACCAATTCTGGCACAGCACCGACGGCCAGATTTTGACGATCAAGAACAAGGGTGACGCCAACGTCACCCTCACCTTGGCTTTCTGGCCGCGCAACCCCGCGGAGATGGAGTTTCTCAAGACCCATCTCGCCGACCTCCATTTCACCGAGCGAAGCTCGCTGGCCCGCATCGGCATCGAGATGCATCTTGAGGGCGCGCCCGTGGTCGACGGCCACCGCCTCCTGCTCTCCGCGGACGCCTTCATCTTCGACGCCAACTTCCCCAACGCTCCCTACTGGAAAAAACTTCTCCGGCCCGGGGTGCCCGTCGGGCGGCTCTTCTACGCTCCCGCCGCGGCCAAGCTCTCGACCGGTGAAATCTGGTCCGCCATCAAGGCCAACGACCTCAAGCTGCCCAACACCATCAGCATCGACTCCCGCGGCCGCGTCTTCCTCACCCCGCACCAGGTCAGCTACACCCTGTCGACGAAGCTCCTGCGCATCAATTACGAGAACATCGTCAGCGGCTTCGCCGGCCGCTCCCTCCTCGACAAGGTCCAGATCCGGCACGACGCCTCCCCGCTGACCATCCCGCCCCGCTCCGGCATCCTCACCAGCTGCTCCATGTATCTCAAGGAGCACTATGTCGTGCTCAACCAGGGCGAGGGCAACTTCGGCCTCCACACCAGCGCCGTCCTCCTCGATCCGATCAAGACCTTCGGCACGAATGTCATGCTGGAAATCTACAACACCGGCGACCAGCCCGTCGTCAACCCCATGGTGTCCGTCGATGTCTTCCGCGCGCCGCCGGCCGCCGACCCCGAGGTCAAGTCCCTCACGAAAAAACGCCAGCGCCTCCTCTCCACCGCCGGCACGCTCTACCAGTGCCTCGACCGCAATCCGCCCCTCGACGAGCCCGCGGCCAGTCCGAAGACCCGGATCACCGTCCGCGGCCAGAGTGGCACCATGGAAAACCGCAGCGTCGCCGTCCGCGCCGGCGACGATTTCAAGAAAATCCTCGAGGACAAGGCCTGCCCCGTCGGCAGCCACACCATGATCCAGGCGCTCGACAACGCGCCGCCCGGAGCCGACACGCTCGTCATCGATTTCTTCCCCGATATGCTCGAGCACATCGAGCTCCTCACCCGCATCGGCGACGTCAGGCTCAAGCGCATCATCTTCCGCAAGGCCTCGCGCACCCACGGCTATTTTCTCTCCAGCAACGCCCACGCCCGCCTCGACACCTACCAGGCCATCGGGGTGCAGGCCTACTGGTATGACGAACTCACCAAGGAAATCTACCTGCACGTCTACAAGAAGGACCACGGCTTCTTCGTCCGCGAGGAGATGGCGCGCAAATTCCAGGAAACCACCATCCTCGCCTTCTACGGCTCGGCCTTCAGCATCGAGCAGGCCGACACCGACCGCATCACCCGGCTCGTCGAGCAGCTCACCGGTTTCATCGGCCCCAACGTCGGCGTGCTCACCGGCGGCGGCGGCGGCGTCATGCGCCTCGCCACCGACCAGGCCCGCCACAAGGGCGCGCTCACCGGCGCCTGCTTCCTCGAACTCGAGGCCCAGCCGCCCGAACTCGGCGTCGATTTCTTCAACACCTTCCAGGAAAGCTCCCGCCACTTCCGCCAGAAATGGTTCGAGGCGGCGGATTTTTGCATCTTCAACGTCGGCGGCGTCGGCACCCTCGAGGAAATCGGCATCGAGATGTGCAACCTCAAGCTCGGCATCCGCCCGCGCACTCCCTACGTGTTCTTCAATTCCGCGTTCTGGAGCGACCTCCGCGACCAGGTCCAGACCATGATCAAAACCAAACGCGCCCCCGCCTGGATCTCCGACTACATCCTCTTCACCGACGACCCCGACGAGGTCGTCCGCTTCTACCGCAAGACGCTCCAGGTCTTGTAAAGCAGGGCCAGTCTCCGACTGGCCGTTTGGCCGGTCAAAAGACCGGCCCCACTCCATGGCCGCCCGGCTAGCCCGCGGTGACATTCCGGGAGCTTGCCCTCGGTGATGCATCCGTGTGTATCTGTGCCAGCCGTGGTCCCTAAACTCCCCTCCTCCGTCCTCGTCGTCGGCTCCGGCGGACGCGAACACGCCCTCGTCAAGGCGCTCGTCGCCTCCCCGGCGAAACCGCACCTCCTCTGCGCGCCGGGCAACGCCGGCATCGCCCAGGACGTGCGCTGCTTCCCCGTCGCCATCGACGACCTCCCCGGGCTCGTCGCCCTGGCGCGACGCGAGAAGGTGGACTTCGTCGTCGTCGGTCCCGAAGTGCCGCTCGCCCTCGGTCTGGCCGACCAGCTCATCGCCGCCGGCATCTCCGTCTACGGCCCCAAGGCCGCCGGCGCCCGGCTCGAGGCTTCGAAGATTTTCACGAAACAAATCCTGCTGAAATACAAGATCCCGACCGCCGCCGCCGGCATCTTCCACGAGGTCCAGCCCGCGCTCGATTATCTGAAAACGAAGGCTGCGCCCATCGTCATCAAGGCCGACGGCCTCGCCGCCGGCAAAGGCGTGATCGTCGCCCAGACCATGGCCGAGGCCGAGGCCGCCGTGCACGATATGCTCGCAGGCAATAAATTCGGCGCCGCCGGCAGCCAGATCCTCATCGAGGACTGCCTCGTCGGCGAGGAAACCTCGATTCTCGTCGTCGTGTCCGGTCGCGACTACGTCATCCTGCCGGTTTCCCAGGACCACAAGCGCGTGGGCGACGACGACACCGGCCCGAACACCGGCGGCATGGGCGCCTACTCGCCCGCCGAGGTCGTCACCCCCGCCTTGCTCGAATGCATCGACCGCGAGATCGTCCTGCCCTCCGTCAACGCCATTGCGGACGAGGGCCTCGACTATTGCGGCACGCTTTTCATCGGCATCATGCTCACGGCGTCCGGCCCGCGCGTAATCGAATACAACGCCCGCTTCGGCGATCCCGAAACCCAGGTCGTGCTGCCGCGCCTGCAGACCGACCTGCTCGCGCTCCTCTGGGCGGCGACCAAGCGCAAACTCGCCGGCTTCCACCTGGAAGTGAGGCCCGACTACGCGCTGTGCGTCGTGATCGCCGCGAAAGGCTATCCCGGGATCTTCCCCAAGGGCGACCCGATCATCCTGCCTCACGCCTCCGAACTCCTGCCGCAAACCTTCCTCTATCACGCCGGCACGGCGAAGAATGCCGCCGGGCAGATCGTGACCACCGGCGGACGCGTGCTCGGCGTCACCGCGCTGGCCCCGACGTTGCGCGTGGCCGCCGCCCGCGCCTACGCCACTTGCCAAATCATCGAATGCGCGTCCAAATATTACCGCCGCGACATCGGCGCCCGCCAGTTGCACCGCAAATGAAACCCCTGCTCCTCCTGTTCTCCGCCCTCGGTCTTCTGTGCTCCGCTCCGGCCGCCACCCCGGCGCCGGCCGATCTCGGCGCCAATCTCTCCTACCTGCGGGTGCATTCCCTGGCTGACGCGGCCCCCGATCTGCGCTCCGCGTTCTCGGCCCACCGCGCGTTCGTGCTCGATCTGCGCTACACCACCGCGAACGAAGAATCCCTCGCGGGGCTGCAGGCCGCCCTCGCCCTCCATCCGCCGGAAGCGCCGCTGTTCATCCTGCTCAGTCCCGCCACCCCCGCCGCCGTGGCCGAAGCCATCAAGCAGACCCCCGGCGCCTACCTGAGCCTGGGCATCACCGGCACCCGCTCGGCCCGGATTGAGGTCAAGGCCGACGCCGCGGCCGATCGCCGCGCCTACGATGCCCTCGATGCCGGCACGCCGGTCACCGCGCTGCTCTCCGGCAAAATCGAAAAGGAACGCTTCGACGAAGCGACGCTCGTGCAGGAATTCAAGAATGGCAATCATGACGCCGAGCCGCCCGCCCTGAGCCGGGTCGAAGGGCCCGCCGCGAGTCCCACGGCCGCCGCGCCCGCCGCCGCTCCGCAAAAAGCCGCCGCGCTTACCGACCACGTCCTGCAGCGGGCCGTGCATCTGCACCAGGCCTTGCTCGCGCTCAAATCGCGCGGCTGAAGCTGTAGCGGCGGTCTATGACCGCCGGAGGCTTCGCCTTCCTCGCTGCGGATCGGCGGTCACAGACCGCCGCTACAGGGAAACGGGAACTCGGCCTTTGCCTTTCGCGTGATTTCGTATCCATTCGAAACTCTCTCCCGCAATGCCAGAATCCGGCCACATTCTCGTCCTTTGCACCGGCAACATTTGTCGGAGCCCGATGGCCGAGGGTTTGCTCAACCACGCCCTCGCCGGCCAGGATGGTCCGCTCCATTCGCTCCAGGTCGTCTCCGCCGGGGTGGCCGCCCGCACCGGCGACCCGGTGTCGGAAAATGCCGTCATCGCCCTGAGAAAGACGGGCATCGACATCAGCGGCCATTGCAGCCGTCCCGTCACCCAGGAATTGCTGGACCAGGCCCTTGTCGTCCTGGGCATGACCGAATCGCACCGCTCGATCATCCAGCTCAAGGCCATGCCCGTGCCGCAGCATCTGCATCTCTTTCGCGAGTTCCTGCCGCCGCCCGCCGAGAGGGAAATCGGCGATCCGTATGGCGGCCCGCTGAAACTCTATGAGTCCTGCCGCGACGAGATGGTCGAGGCCATTCCCAGCCTGCTCGAATTCCTTAAGACACTCAAAACCGGGCCGACGGCCTGATTTTGGATTTTAGATTCTCGATTTTCGATTCCCGATTCGATTCTCTCCAATCCAAAATTTTAAATCGAAAATCCATTCATGTCCCTCAACGCCACCCCGCTCCAGCAACTCGATCCCGCCGTTTACGCCGCCATCGCCGGCGAATTCAACCGCCAGGCGCACCACCTCGAGCTGATCGCCTCGGAAAATTTCACCTACCCCGCCGTCCTGGAGGCGCAGGGCAGCGTGCTGACCAACAAGTATGCCGAGGGCTACCCCGCCAAACGCTGGTATGGCGGCTGCGAGTTCGTCGACCAGGTCGAGCTCCTCGCCATCGAGCGCGCCAAGCAGATCTTCCACGCCGACCACGCCAACGTGCAGCCCCACTCCGGCTCGCAGGCCAACTTCGCCGTCTACACCGCCATGCTCCAGCCGGGCGACAAGATCCTCGGCATGAACCTCAGCCACGGCGGCCACCTCACGCACGGCAATCCCGCCAACTTCTCCGGCAAGCTCTACCAGTTCTGCCAATACGGCGTGCGCGAGGCCGACGGCCGCATCGACTACGACGAACTCGCCGCGGTCGCCGTGCGCGAGCAACCCAAGATGATCACGGTCGGCGCCTCCGCCTATTCGCGCATCATCGACTTCGCCCGCATGGGCGAGATCGCCCGCTCCGTCGGCGCGCTGCTCTTCGCCGACATCGCCCACATCGCCGGCCTCGTCGCCGCGGGCCACCACCCCTCCCCGTTCCCGCACGCCGATTTCGTCACCACCACCACGCACAAGACCCTGCGCGGCCCGCGCGGCGGCCTCACCATGTGCAAGGCGGCGCACGCCAAGGCCATCGACTCCGCCGTCTTCCCCGGCGGCCAGGGCGGCCCGCTCATGCATGTCATCGCCGCCAAGGCCGTGTGCTTCGGCGAGTGCCTCAAGCCCGACTTCAAGGACTACAGCGCCCAGGTCGTCAAGAACGCCCAGGCCCTCGCCGCCGGCATGATCAAGCGCGGCTACAACATCGTTTCCGGCGGCACCGACAATCACCTCATGCTCGTCGACCTCCGCGCCAAGCTGCCGAACCTCACCGGCAAGGTCGCGCAGGAGACGCTCGATAAGGCCAACATCACCTGCAACAAGAACACCGTGCCGTTCGAGACCCGCTCGCCTTTCCAGGCCTCCGGCATCCGCCTCGGCTCTCCCGCCATGACCACCCGCGGCATGAAGGAAGCCGAGATGGAGGAGATCGCCGGCCTGATCGACGGCGTGCTCGTCGCCATCGGCACGGACCATGAGACCGCCACCGTCGCCGCCACCAAGCAGAAGGTCATCAAGCTGACCGACCGGTTTCCGTTGCCGTATAAGTTGTAGGTTTTCAGGTGCAGGGCCGGCGCTTGTCGCCGTGCCGCGGCTGCCGGCAAGCGGCCGCCCTGCACTTTTCCCCGATGCGCCTCGACCGGCTCAAGACCTTCGCCCTCGCCCAGCCCCAGACCACCGTCGTCAAACAATGGGGCGGCCTCGTCTTCAAGGTCGTGGGCAAGGTGTTTCTCATGATCATCCTCGACGGCGAGGTGATCACCGGCGTCACCTTCAAGTGCACGCCGGAGGAGTTCGACGAACTGACGGAAATCGACGGCATCGGCCAGGCGCCCTATTGCGCCAAGCGCCTGTGGGTGTGCGTCGCGGACCCCGCCGCCCTGCCGGAAAAGGAAATACAGGCGCGGATTCGCCGCTCCTATGAT
>JAYVZM010000030.1:0-2726 GCA_043783345.1 Verrucomicrobiota bacterium | reverse complement strand
GCAACCATCTCGACGTGGGCGCACCCAATGGGACGTCGATCGCCCATATTCCGCTGGTCGATGGCCAATTGCTGGAGGTGAACTGGTTTTCCCGGTGGCTGAGCGACAAGAATCCGCGGATAGGATTTTCCACCGTCTACAATTATGCCCGGATGCTGGCGGATCCGGCCGAGGCGAATCAGAAGAAGGCGCAGGAGTTTTTTGGCCAGTTCCAGGATGCCATCGTCCTGATCGGCCCCGTGGACAAGCTGCTTCAGGACTTGGCGCCGACTCCGTTGGACGAGGTTCCTGTTCCCAAGGTCGGCCTGCACGGCAATGTGTTCAAGACCCTCGTCTCGGGAGAATTTCTGCATCGCCTGCCGCTCTGGGCACTCTATGCCATCACCCTGGGGCTCACGCTGGTCGTGTCGTTGCTGGCCGCGGTGGGTGGAGCGCGGAGCATCTTCCTGAAGATTTTGGCCGTCCTGGTTCTGGCCGGATTCACCATCATATCTTTTCAACTGTTCAGGCAGAGCAATCTGATCATTCCGATGGCCGCTCCCCTTGGCGCGGCCTTCTCCACCGGTTTCATCGCGACCCTCTGGCAGTTGGTGCGGGAGGAAAAGCAAAAGGGCCGCATCAAAGGCATGTTCGGCACCTACCTCGCGCCCGAGCTGGTCAACCAGATGGTGGAGTCGGAGAACGATCCCCAACTGGGCGGGCACAAGGAGGAGATCACCGCCTATTTCTCGGACATCCAGTCGTTCTCCACGTTTTCGGAACTCATGCCCGCTTCGCAGCTCGTCGAGCTGATGAACGAATATCTCACTGTTTGCACCGACCTGGTGCAGGAGGAGCGCGGCACGCTGGACAAATACATCGGCGACGCGGTGGTCGCCATTTTCGGCGCGCCGCTGCCGGTGCCCGATCACGGCTACCGGGCCTGCGTCGCGACCATTCGCGTGCAGAAAGGCATCGAGGGATTGCGGCAGAAATGGCGGAGCGAAGGCGGCAAGTGGCCGCCCATTGTGCACCATCTCCGGGCGCGGCTCGGCCTGAACACCGGTGAGGCGATCATCGGCAACATGGGCAGCCGGTCCCGTTTCAGCTACACGATGATGGGCGACAACGTGAATCTGGCGGCCCGCATGGAATCGGGCGCCAAATCGCTTGGCGTCTACACGATGGTCACGGAAGCGACCAAACTTGAGTGCGAGAAACTCGGCGGCGACAAGGTGCTCTTTCGCTTTCTCGACAGGATTGTGGTGAAGGGCCGGTCCCTGCCGGTGCCGGTTTATGAGATCGTCGGCTTTCGCGCGGAGGCCGGGCCGCAGACCTCGGACTGCCTCGGCATCTACGCCCAGGCGATCGAGCGCTATCTGGCCCAGGATTGGGATGGAGCGACCCTCCTCTTTCAGAAAAGCGCCCCGCTCGAACCCCACCAGCCCAGCAAAGCGCACTTTATCGAAAGCAATCCTTCGCAGGTCATGATCGCCCGCTGCAGCTATTGGAAGGAACATCCGCCCGGAGCCGACTGGGACGGCGTTTTCACCATGAAGGAAAAATAAAAGCCGCCCCTTGCGGCGCGGCTTTGTGAAAGGATCGGTGGCAGGCCGGCCTACTTGATCGCGGCCTGGTAATTCGCCTCGGCGGCGTCCCAGTTCACGACATTCCAGAAGGCCGTGATGTAATCGGGCCGCCGGTTCTGGTAGTTCAGGTAGTAGGCGTGTTCCCACACATCGAGGCCGACGACGGGTTTGCCCTCGAGGCCGGCGACGGCCTTGCCCATCAGCGGGCTGTCCTGGTTGGCGGTCGAGCCGATGGCCAGTTTCTTGTCCGCACCGACGACGAGCCAGGCCCAGCCGGAGCCGAAGCGCGTGGCACCGGCCTTGGCAAAGTCTTCCTTGAACTTGGCGAAACCGCCGAGCTGGGCGTCGATGGCCGCGGCGAGCGCGCCCTTGGGGGCGCCGCCCTTGCCGGGGCCCATGATGGTCCAGAAAAACGAATGGTTGCTGTGGCCACCGGCGTTGTTGCGAACGGCGCCGCGGATGGCCTCGGGGACCTTCGAGAGGTCGGCGATCAGCGCGTTGACGTCCAGCGCCGCGAGGGCCGGCTGGTCCTTCAGCGCGTTGTTGGCGTTGGTGATGTAGGCCTGATGGTGCTTGCCGTGGTGGATTTCCATCGTCTTCGCATCAATGTGCGGAGCGAGGGCGTCCAGCGCGTAAGGGAGTTTGGGAAGTTCGTATGCCATGGTCGTGGTGGGTTGGATTGCTTTTTTCGGAGCAATCAATGTGCACGGGTGCGGCGTCGCGTCAACTGCCGCTCGTGTCATGGTCGCAGCCTCAATCCTCCTTTCGCTTCAGTTGGAAATACGCCCGCAACAATTCCAGGCACGGCTGCTCGAGCACGCCGCGCGCGATCTCCAGATGGTGATTCGACTGCGGCAGGCTGTTCAGGTCGGTCGCGCCGCCGAGGCAACCCATCTTCGGATCGGACACGGCGTAGACGACGCGCTTGAGCCGCGACATGAGCGTCGCGCCCGAGCACATGGGGCAGGGCTCCTTGGTCACATAAAGGGTGGCGCCGGTGAGCCGCCAGTCGCCGACCGCTTTGGCCGCCTGCCCGAGGGCGAGGATTTCGGCATGCGCCGTGGGATCGCGCGTGCTGTCGCGCTGGTTGTGCGCGATTGCGATGACTTCACCGCCGAGTTCGATCACCGCCCCGATGGGCACCTCGTCCTGGCGCCA
>JAYVZM010000029.1:0-7102 GCA_043783345.1 Verrucomicrobiota bacterium | reverse complement strand
GGCGGTTCGTTTTCATGGGTGTTCCTTGAGTTTTCGCGCCAGCAGGCGGCGCGCATGGTAAAGTCGGGACATGACAGTGCCGGCGGGGATGCCGGTGGCGCGGGCGATTTCATCGTAAGAAAGCCCCTCGACCTCGCGCAAGGCAAGCACGGCGCGCAGCTTGGGCGGCAGGGAATCCAGCACGCGCCGGAGCTGCTCGCCGCGTTCAGCGCCCGCCGCCTCGGAGCGGGCGTCGTCGGTCGTGACGGGTTCGGGCGCGGAGGCGACGGTGTCATCATCCGACGAGAACGGCAGGAACCGGTCATACCAGCGGCGGCGTTTGCGCAGGTGGTCGATGGACCGGCGCACCGCGATCGGATGCAGCCACGTCGAGAATTTCGCGTCCCCGCGAAAGCCGGGCAATTGTTTCCAAACCGTGAGCCAGACCTCCTGGCAGACGTCCCGCGCGTCGTGTTCGTTGCGGACGATGGAATAAACCAGCCGGAAGACAGGCTCGTAGTGGGCGCGCATCAGCGAGCCAAACGCGGTTTCATCACCCGTCTGCGCACGGCGCAACATCTCGGGGTCGGCAGCGAGTGGGGGAGAGGTGGACACGAGAGCGGAAGGACAGGTTGCGGTCAGGTGAGTTCCACCATCAATCCGGCATCGAGGGGCAGGTCCACATGAATCAGGCTGCGGTTGCCCGCCGCGGGATTCGGTGCGCGCAGGCAAAATGCATAAGCCTCGCCGAGCGCAAGGTGATTCGTCGCGTTCTCGTCGAGCAACGGATGCTGAAAGAGCCGGCCGCCGTTCCAATCTGTCGGGGCGACTTCACGCCGGGGTCCATCGTGGTCCGGATCACCTCCCACCAGCGCCACTTCTCCCAGGCGACAGGCGCCATCGTCGGTTTCGAGCAAGCGGGTGAGCAGCGTTTCACCCTGCCGGGCCTGAGCGTGCACCACGCGGCCGCGGCGGAATTCGAGTTCGATGCCGTCGATCACGGCACCTCCGTAGCTGATCGGCCGGTTCACGCGGACCGTGCCCGTCGCCGATTCACGGTGGGGCAGCGTGAACACCTCCTCGGTGGGCAGGTTGGCGACAAACGGCAGGCCGGATTTGGTGGTGAGTTGCGCGGTGCACCAGCGATGTTCGGGCGGCAGGGCAACGGTGAGATCGGTGCCCGCGCCCGCATAGCGCAGGGTTTGCAGCCGCCGGGCGTTCAAGCGATCGCGGTGATGCTGCAGCGCGAGCAGGTGGGTTTGCCAGGCGGCGAGGGCATTTTCCGTGGGGCCTGCGCCCACACGACACGACTCGAACACCGCCTCCCACAGGGCCGCCAGCCGTTTCCCCGAGGGCAGATCGGCATAGATCGCGTGCGCCCAGGCAGGTGACGGGGCGGGCGCGACCGTCCAATTGGTCGCCCCGGCCACCAACTGTTGGGCAATCGGACCGAAATGCTCCCATCCGATGCGCCGCAATTCCGCGACGTGTCCGGCGGGAATTCCCTCCATCAGCCCCGGCTGGCTGCCCTGAAGAAAGAGCAGGGCATCGTGGTTTTGAAGATAGGCCTGCATCTTGCGGGCGTTGCCGTCCACCAATTGGACGAAGCTGCGCCAGTCCTTATTCAATGCGATTTCCCTCAGCCGCGGGCCATCGCTCCAGAGGACCTCGACCGCAGCGGGGGGGCAACCCGCCGCCGTGGCCGCACCTCGGATCGCTTCGACGATGACCTCGGCGCTCCGGGCGACGCCCTGCAATTCGTAGGGTTCGGCGAGGAGCAATCGCTGGCCTTTTTGCAGGTTCAGACCGATGCGGACGATGACCTCGGCGAGGACGCGCAACCGGGAGGCGAAGACGGATGGCATGACTCAACTGCCACCGGCCTGAACCTCGAGCAGGACGGCGTCGTTCAGATAGCTGTGCAGATAGCCGTAGGTGACGGTGCCATAGCCGCCCTGGCCCCAGTCGGCGCCATAGGAATTCTTGAACACAAACACCGCGTCCTCGAGCCGCCCGCTGTCGGATTTGTAACCGACGAGAGTGACGGCGTGGCCGGCTCCGGCCATGGGCTTCTGGCCGCTGAGGTAGCCGTTTCGCAGGGTGCGGTAATTCGGCCAGGCCAGGCCGACCGCCACGGGCACTCCGGCGTTCAGGGCTTGCACGAGATTGTTGATCCGCGTCGGCGCGTCGCGTCCCGGCAAAACGTGCACAAAGACGCGCTGATGGGTGCGCGCTTCCTGCACGACCGCCGGCGGCGGATCGACGATGCTCCTGATATTGCTGCCAAAGGTGTTGGGCATGCTGGATTGCAGCGGAATGCCATACGCCCGCAGCGCGGCCACGACCTCGGAGAGCGCGAAGCCCTCGTCCTTGTCCTCGGCGCCGGCGGCGTCATCCGCCGTGGTGGCGCCCGCCGGCGGCAACCGCTGGACGGTCTTGCGCACGGCCCAGGTCAGGTATTCCTCCGAGAATTTTTCGACCCGGCCGGCCAGTTCGGCATTTTGAAACTCGAGGGCGCTGACGACGGCGAAAATGGCGCAACTCGGCCGGCGGCCCTGGTTCTTCACCCCGAGTTCAAGCCGGAAAAACTTGGGCCGCAGGTCGACCTCCGCCTGGATCGCGGCGGGCTGGCCGAATTTTTGCAGCAGGGCATCGAACGGGGAAATGGCTTTGGACGGAGCCGCTTTTGCCGGGCGCATTACCGGCGCGGAGGACGGGGCGGTTTTCGCGGCCTCGTCCGCCGCGGCCTCGGCGACGGGATCGTAGTGAAAACGCGCCTGCCATCCGGGGGGCAGGTCGCGCAGATGGATGGAAGCCATCCCGCCGGCATGCGTGATCATGACGGTGCGGGCACTGACGGAGCGAACCTGCACCTGCCGGTAGGTGGTCGCGCCGACGGTGAGCGACTCGATTTTGGCGCCGGGTCCGGGCGCGGGTTCCTCCCCCGGCAGGCGCGCAGGCCAGGCGCCGAGCGTCAGCCAGGCGAACAGGACGGTGAATCTGGTCAGGCGAAACATGACAACACGGCGGAGGCTAGAGACGCCGGGCGCCGGAAGGCAACCGGGCAAAATAAAAGTGCGGCCGGGATGGGCCGCACTTGGAATAAGACTCCGATTCGCCGTCTTACTTGTCGAGGCTCTTGCGCAGATCGTCGAGCTGGCCGGCGGAGCCGAGCAGCACGTTGCGGCTGGCGATGAACTTCGCGTATTCCTCGATGAAGATCTTGCCCGGCGGGCGGAAATCGAACTCCTTGGGATTGTCGCGGAAGAACTCGCGGTGCACGCGGGTCCAGACGAGCCGGCCGTCGGTGTCGATGTTGATCTTGGTGACGCCGAGCTTGGCGGCGGGCAGGTATTCGTTGGGGTCGACGCCCATCGAGCCGGCGATCATGCCGCCGGCCTGGTTGATCCGGTCGACTTCCTCCTTCGGCACTGAGGAGGAGCCGTGCATGACCAGCGGGAAACCGGGCAGGCGGGCCTTGATTTTCGTGAGCACGTCGAAATGGAGCGACTGCTTGCCCTTGAACTTGAAGGCGCCGTGGGAGGTGCCGATGGCGGCCGCGAGGCAGTCGCAGCCGGTCTTCTTGACGAAGTCCTCGGCCTCGGCCGGGTCGGTCAGGCAGGCGTTGCCTTCCTCGACCTTGATGTCCTCCTCGACGCCGCCAAGCATGCCGAGTTCAGCCTCGACGGAGATGCCCTTGGCGTGGGCGGCATCGACGACGCGCTTGGTGATCGCGACGTTCTTCTCGAACGGATCATGCGAGGCGTCGATCATCACCGAGCTGTAGAACCCGGATTTGATGCAGTCATAGCAGGTTTCCTCGTCCCCGTGGTCCAGATGAACCGCGAAAATGGCCTCGGGGAAGATCTGGTCGGCGGCGCGGATGATGGCCTCGAGCATCTTCTTGTCGGTGTATTTCCGGGCACCCTTCGAAATCTGGATGATGAAAGGCGCCTTGGACGAGATGGCGCCCTTGAAGAGGCCCATGGCCTGCTCGGCGTTGTTGATGTTGTAGGCGCCGACGGCATATTTGCCATAGGCGTGTTTGAAGAGCTGGGCGGTCGTGACAATCATGGTAGGAAGAATTGTCATTATCCCTCCATTGTGGTCGTGCCACAAGATTTATTCCGGATGCGGAACCATTATGTGACACAACCACCCATGCGAAGTCTTCCGCAATTTATGCGGGGACAAAGCATGCATCTTCGCCAGCGGTGGAGGCGGAGCCATTGGTCCCGCGGGTTTCAAGCCCGTTGCCGTCGCCACGCGGGACTGCTAGTCCCGCCTCCCTCAATAGTTCACCTCGGGGGAAATTCGAAATCTGCCTTGTCCTGCTTCTGGGAAAGCACGAGGTAGGCGCTGAACTTGGAACCGCGCTTGGAAACGAAGCCCTCAATCAGATGGCTCCGGCCCTCCGTGACCAGCCGACGGACCTCGTCGGCGGGGATCTCGACGCCGCAGATCGTGCGCTGCACCTTGAACACGGCGCGGTTGTCCTGGCCGGGCTTGCGGACGTAAAAGGCATCGTCGGTCTGCACCAGTTCGCCGGCGGGCTCCTTGCTTACGCCGAGCACCACCGCCTTGGACAGGTCAAGCGGGGCGCGGGCCTTGCGGGCGATCGGGTTGCCGTCCTTGTCGAGCTTCGGTTTGCGGGGCGGGAACTCCCACGACATCTTCCCGTTCTCCCGTTTCAGGAACGCGTCAAACGGCCGGCCTTTCTTGGAGATGAATCCCTGGATCAGGTCGGTCTTGCCCTCGGCGACCATCTTGATCGCCTGTTCGGGCGGGATGGCCTTCTGGCACATGATCCGGCCGACGCGGAAGGTCTGCTCCCAGGTGCCGTCGGGTTTCTTTTCCCGCACGACGTAGCTGCTGCCGTTCTCGCACATTTCGGCCCCGGTCTTCGGGTCGGTCCAGAACGGCGTGAGGGTCGCGAGGTCGACCTTGTCGCCGAAATCGAACGCGGTCTTCCATTTCTTGGTCACGACATCCTGCTTGGTCGCCTTGTCCTTCTTTGTTTCCTCCACGAGCTCGAGCTTGAGCACGGCGGAGAAACGGTTGCGGGTCTTGTTGGAGATGAAACCGTCGAGCGGGCCGACCTGGCGTTTCTCCACCAGGTCCTTGACCTCGGGCTCCTCCATGCGGCGGCCGCCGACGATCTTGTAGACCATCAGTTCGCCGTCCTGCGACTTGTAGCCGCGGAGCGTCTCCTTCATCGGCTTGCCGTCGGTGGGGGAGATGATCTTGGTCACGCGCGCAACGGAGTCGTCCTCCTCGAAGCCCTTCACGCGCTCCACGATGCCCTTGGTCTCCTTGATGATCTCGGCCATGAACTTCTCGCGGGGAAACTTGCCGTGCTCCATCTCACGCAGGTGGTATTCCCATTCACCGGTCATGGTCGGGCTGGTGATGTCCGTGGCCTCCACCGCCGTCAGAAACTGCATCAACTGCTCGGCCTTCGTCGTCGGCACCAGTTCGCGCTGGGCGCGGTCCATGTATTTCTGGTTGATGAGGCCGTCGATGGTGTCGGCGCGGGTGGCGGGTGTGCCGAGCCCGCGCTCCTTCATCGCCTCGGCGTGGTCCTCGTCCTCCACGAGCTTGCCGGCGCCTTCCATCGCGGAGAGCAGCGTGGCTTCCGTGTAACGCGGCGGCGGTCGGGTCGCTTCCGCGTGCAGCACGGGATCGAGCGTCTTCGCCTTGTTTTTGTCTTCGGCGGAAAGGGCAGGCAGGGCCTTCGAATCGGGCGAGTCGTCGTCGATGGTCGTCTTGCCGTAGACCGCGAGCCAGCCGGGGGCGGTGAGCACCTTGCCCTCGGTCTTGAAGGTGTGGCCGGCCACGACGCTGAGCCGGGTGGTGACATCGAATTCCGCCACGGGATGGAACGTTGCGACGAAGCGCCGCGCGATCATGTCGAACAGCTTGGCCTCGGCCTCGTCGAGGTGCTTGGCCTCGTGCTGGGTCGGGATGATGGCGAAGTGATCCGACACCTGGGCGTTGTTGAAGATGCGCCTGTTCGGCTGCACCCAGCCGGAATCGAGCACGCGCTGCGCGTGGACCTGCAGGTCGCCGTGCAGGTTCGCGAGGGTCTCGCGCACCAGGGGCATGTAGTCCTCGGGCAGCGCCCGCGAGTCGGTGCGGGGGTAGGTGATCATCTTGTGCCGCTCATACAGCGCCTGCGCGATCTGGAGCGTGCGCTTCGCCGGGAAGCCGTAGCGGCCGTTCGCCTCGCGCTGGAGCGTGGTCAGGTCGTAAAGCTTCGGCGCGATCTGCGTGCTGGCCTTCTTCTCCTCGGTGACGGCGGCGACGGGATGACCCTGGCAGGCGGCGACGATGGCCTCGGCGATCTGCTTGACCCACAGGCGGTCGACGCGGTCGTGTTCGTCGTCGCTCTTCTTGAAATCCGGGCGCTGGTAGGCGCCTTCGTAGCGGCCCTTGGCCACCTCGAAGGCGGCGGTGACGCGCCAGTAGTCGCGGGGCTTGAAATTGCGGATCTCCAGTTCGCGGTTGTAGACGATGGCGAGGGTGGGGGTCTGGACGCGGCCGACCGAGGCCACGTTGCCGGCGCGGGAGCCGAACATGCGCTTGGTGAGGGCGCGGGTGCCGTTGATGCCGATGAGCCAGTCGCTCTCGCTGCGGCAGCGGGCGGCGTCGGCCAGGCCCTGCATCGACTCGGCGGAGCGAAGGTGCGAGAAGGCCTCGCGGATGCCCTCGTTGGTCATCGAAGACAGCCAGAGCCGCTTGAAGGGCTTTTTGCACTTCGTGAGCTGGTATATATAAGTGAAGATGAGTTCGCCCTCGCGCCCGGCGTCGCAGGCATTGATGACGCTGGTGACGTCCTTCCGGGCGAGGAGCTTCTTGAGCTGGTCGAACCGGGTCTTCGATTCCGGAATGGGCATCAGCTCGAACTTCTCCGGGATGATGGGCAAAGTTTCCAGCCGCCAGAAGCCGTATTTCTTTTTGTCGATGTCCTCCGGCATCTGGAGTTCCACGATGTGACCGACCGCCGACGAGATGACGTATTCGTCGTTCTCGAAGTAATCGTCGTGCTTTTGAAACTTGCCCATCACCTTGGCGATGTCGCTGGCGACGGACGGTTTCTCCGCGATGATCAGTGCTTTTCCCA